>JAJXXG010000135.1:1099-12677 GCA_021781255.1 Acidobacteriota bacterium | reverse complement strand
ATCTTGCGTGACGATCTGCGTTTGCAGTTGCGTGTACGGCGGCCAGGGGAGACCAGCGCGGAGGTCATGGGCGATGCCGGAGGCGCGCGCGGCGAGGCCGAGCGCACCGAGACGGCGAGCGACTTCGGGATCGAGGCGGCCAGTTTCGCGAAAACGGTCCTGGATGCCTGCGTGATCGTCGTAGATGGAGCGCATTTCAGAGACGCGTTGCTCGAGCATGGAGTAGAGCGCCGAGAGCGGCTCGGTGAAGAAGGCAGGAAGATCGGACGCGACGCCGCCGGGGACGATGTAATCCATTAGATAGCGCGCGCCGAAGACCGCGGTGTTGACTCGAAGTAGATCTTCTTTAAGTGCGGAGAACTGGGTGAGGCCGAAGGCGAAGCCGGCGTCGTTGCCAAGAGCGCCGAGATCGCCGAGGTGGTTGGCGAGGCGTTCATGCTCGAGCGCGAGCGCACGAAGCTGAACGGCGCGCGGCGGGCATCCGGCTTGCGTGATAGATTCAAGCGCCGCGCAGAAGGCCCATGAATAAGCCGCTGCGGAGTCGCCGGAGACACGCGCGGCGAGACGATGGCCTTCAGACTGCGGCAAGTTCTGAAAACACTTTGCGATGCCTTTGTGCGTGTAGCCGAGGCGCTCTTCAAGTCGAAGAACTTTTTCGCCGACGACTGAGAAGCGGAAGTGGCCGGGTTCAATGATGCCTGCATGTACGGGGCCGACAGCAATTTCGTGGACTCCGTCGCCTTCGACCTGCACGAAGGGATAAGGCAAAGACGCGGCGGGCTCGGCGGGTTGCCGGACAACATCACGGCGCAGGGGAAACGCAGTTTCGGGCCAAGCATCGTGGCGAAGCCAGCCGCGAGTGTCTTCACCGCTGGCGGAGATGCCGAGGAGGTCGCGCACAGCGCGCTGCATGCGGGACGCGGCTGGAAAGAGAGGAGAGAGACTCGGATAGGCAGGGTTTGCTGAATCTTTGATCGCATGGGCGAGGACCGGTATGCCGTCAGGCAGGAGCCACGCGGCATAGATATGAAAGCAGGCGTCACGGTCGCGGTCGTCGGTTCCCCAAAGGGTAAGAAAGCGTGCACCGGTGTCGTGGAGCGCGTGCGCTGCGGAGAGCCATTGGCTTGAGTCGACATTGACGAGCCGTGCTGCCACGTTTGCCGGGACGGGGAGATTCGTAAGCGAGTTCCAGTCAAAGCTCATGACGTTATCCGATCAGGCGCGCGGCGGCGCGGTACCACTCGGCCAGCGAAGGCGGAATGTAAAGGCCCAGCGCGAGAACCATGGCGAGGTGCACGAAGACGGGAAGCAGGGCCGGCGTGTGCGGAAGTCGCGTGGAGGCGCTTGTGCCAAAGACCATGGGCTGTACTTTGCTGAGGATGGCGGCGAAGGCAACGCCGAGGGCAATGAGGAGAAATGGTGTGGCCCAGGGATGCTCGCGCATGGCGGTGGTGAAGATGAGGAACTCACTGGCGAAGACGCCGAAGGGCGGCAAGCCGAGGATGGCAAGCGAGCCAAGCATGAGCCCCCAGCCGATAGTGGGACTGACGCCGATGAGCCCGCGGATATCTTCAATGCGCTGCGAGCCGGCGGTTTGGGATGCGTGGCCCGCCGCGAAGAAGATGGAGGACTTGGTGAGCGAATGCACGGTCATGTGGAGAAGCGCAGCGAAGTTGGCAATGGGGCCGCCGATGCCGAAAGCGAAGGTGATGATGCCCATGTGTTCGATGGAGGAGTAAGCGAAGAGGCGCTTGATGTCGCGCTGGCGCCAGAGGAAAAATGCGCCGAGGACGGCAGTGAGAAGGCCGAAGGTCATTAGCATGTGGCTGGGAACGGTGGCGCCGATCGAGCCTTCGACCAGAACCTTGCAGCGAATGACGGCGTATAGCGCGACGTTGAGGAGAAGGCCTGAAAGTACAGCAGAAACAGGTGTGGGGCCTTCGGCGTGCGCGTCAGGGAGCCAGTTATGAAGGGGCGCAAGGCCGACCTTTGTGCCGTAGCCAACGAGCAGGAAGACGAAGGCAAGGCCGAGCACAGTGGGCTCCAGTTGGGACTTGACGGCGTTGAGGTGCGTCCAGAGGAGGGCGGTCATGCCCTGGCGGCCGAGAGTCTGCTCGGCGGCAAAGTAAAGCAGAATGGTGCCGAAGAGCGCCTGCGCGATGCCGACGCCGCAGAGGATGAAGTATTTCCACGCGGATTCAAGGCTGGCGCGGGTGCGGTAGAGCGAAACGAGGAGGACGGTGGAAAGCGTTGCAGCTTCCATGGCAACCCAGAGCAGGCCCATGTTGTTGGTGAGCAGCGCGAGCAGCATGGCACCCATGAAAAGCTGGTACATGCTGTGGTAGAGGCGCAAACGGCGGGCATTGAGGCGGCCGTGGTGGGCCTCAATGCGCATGTAAGGGCGCGAGAAGACGGCAGTGGTGAATCCGACGAAGGCGGTGAGTGCGACGAGGAAGACGTTGAATGGATCGACGAAGAACTGCTCGTGCCAGAAGAGCAGTGGGCCGCTGTGAATCACGCGCAGGACGAGTGCGGCTGCGGCAAGCAGCGTGGCGAGGCTGACGGCTGCGTTCCACTCGGGCGCGGAGCGGCGCGCACCGATGAAGGCGAGCAGGAGCGCGCCAAACACAGGGAATGCAAGGACGGGAAGCAGTTCCATCCTACTCCTCCTTCAATTTTTCAAGGTGGTGCAGATCGAGGCTGTCGAACTGCTCACGGATCTGAAAGAAAAAGATGCCAAGGATGAAGACGGCGACGAGAAGGTCAAGCGCGATGCCGAGTTCAATAATCATGGGCATGCCGTTGGTGGCGCTGGTGGCGGCAAAGAAGAGTCCGTTCTCCATGGCCAGGAAGCCGACGACCTGCGTGAGAGCCTTGCGGCGCGTAATCATCATGAGGAACGAGAGAAGGATGACTGCGAGCGCGATGCCGATGGTGTGGCGTGTGATGGTGGTGGCCAAATTGCTGATGGGTTGTGCGAGGCCAAACGAGAAGACGACGAGAACGAGTCCGACGAGCATGGTGGTGGGAATGTTGACGAGGGGCTCGCTGTCCCACTGCGCGCCGAGGCGCTGGATAAGGCGATGAAGAATCCAGGGTAGCATGATGACTTTGAGGACGAGAGTGAGCGTGGCGGAGTAATACAGCTCAGTGATTCCAGCATCCCATGCGACCAGAAGAGTAGAGAGAAAGAGGATGGTGCCCTGCCATGCGTAGAGCGTGACGAGGCGCTGCGTGCGGCGGCGCGAGAGCATGGCAAAGGAAAGCAGGAGCAGGGCCGCGGCAAGCAGACGGAGGATTTGCGCGATAAAGAGCGACTTAAGCATGGGCATTGGCTCCCAGAAGCAGATGGACGAGGAGGCCGAGCACAGCGAGGAGGAATGCCATGGCCAAATACTCGGGCGCGCGGAAGATGCGGACCTTGGCAGAGAACGATTCAATGAGAGCGAGACCCGCGCCGGCGATGGCGAGTTTGGCGAGTAGGGCAAGGAACGCAATGAGCACGCCCACGGCGCTGCCAGAACCGTGAATCGCTATGCCCCATGGGACGAAGAGAACGAAGCCGATGCAGGCGTAGTTGAAGAGCTTGAGGTTTGAGGCCCACTCGACAAGCGCGAGATGGCGCGCGGAGTACTCGAGCAGTATGGCCTCGTGGATCATAGTGAGCTCAAGGTGCGTGGCAGGATTGTCGATTGGAATGCGCGCATTTTCTGCAAGGAGTACCATGACGAAGGCGATGGCAGCGAAGATGACGCTGGGATCGATGACGAAGGCGTGGGCCGCATTGCTGTCGACGAGGCTAGGCAGGGCGGTGCTGCCATAGAGCAGGAATGCGCTGAAGAGCACCATGAACAAGGCGGGTTCGGCGAGGAAGCCGAGCATCATTTCGCGTCGTGCGCCGAGCGTGCCGAAGGCGGTGCCGAGGTCCATCGCAGCGAGCGACATGAAGACGCGAGCGGTGGTAAAGAGGCCGATGAGGGCAATGGAGTCCGCTGCATAGGCGAAAGGCAGGTTGGTGACCAGCGAGGGAATAATAGCTGCAGCAACGACCATTGTTCCAAAGAAGACGTAGGGTGCGGATCGAAAGATCGGCGATGCGTCGAAGGCGATGGCAGCGTCCTTGTGGAAGAGCTTGCGCATCATGCGGTAAGGCTGCAGGAGGGACGGCGCGGTGCGGTTTTGCATCCATGCGCGGCATTGGGTGATCCATCCGGCAAAAAGCGGTGCGAGAGCGATGGCAAGAATGACGGCGACGATTTGTCGAATTACAGAAATGACGCTCATAGGACAAACACCAGCAGGCCGAGGAGTGTGAGGAAGCTGTAGAGCAAGTAGATGGAGAGGCGCCCGCCCTGAAGGATGCCAATGGCATCTGCGAGACCTTGCACTGCGCGCTGCACAGGCAGATAGAGTGCACGCCAGACACGATCCTCGATTTGAATGCTGTAGTGGGGTATGGTGTCGTCAGGTTCGGGCAGTTCGCGTCGAATCCTGAAGAAAGCGTCGAACATATGGCGGATCGGTTGGCCGAATCCCTCGGCGGTGTCCTGCATACGGGCGTTTTGCCAGGGGTAGCCACAGTCCCATGCAGGCGTGCGTCGAATGCGCCCGTGGGCGAAAAAGCGCACCGCGAGGAAGGTGATCGCGACGACACCGAGGATTCCGGCGAGGAAGATGGCGCCGCTATAGGAGGCCTGCTCTGGCGCGATTGGCGCAATCTGCCAGATAGATTGGGAAGACATAGGCGCGGAGCCGATAAGCATTCTGGTGACTGAGCCAGCAATACTCAGAGCGAGCTGCGGCTGGACACCGATAAGAATGCATCCGAGAGAGAGCCAGGCAAGGCCGATGCGCTCGAACCAGTTGGCGTCGTGCGCGTGGTCAAGTGAGGTCTCACGCGGCTTACCGAGGAAGATGATGCCGTAAAACTTGACCATGACGTATGCAGCAAGTGCGAAGGTGAGGGCTAGAACAGCCGCACCGAGCGGGATGAGCATGTTGATGAACGCGTGCGGAATACGCGGCGTGAAAAGAAACGCCTGCAGCAGCAGCCACTCCGAGACGAAGCCGTTGAGCGGTGGCAGACCTGCGATCGCAAGCGTGCCGATGAGTGCAAGGGTCCCGACCCAGGGCATGTGTCGGATGAGGCCGCCGAGCTTGCCGAGACTTCTCTGCTTTGTGGCGTGCAGCACAGAGCCAGTGGCCAGGAAGAGCAGGCTCTTGAAGAGGCTGTGGTTGAGTGCGTGAATGAGCGCAGCTGTGAGAGCAAGGGCCGCGAAGAGGCGCATGTCAACTGCAGTAAAAAGCATCGCTAGGCCGATGGCGGTGAAAATGAGGCCGACATTCTCAATCGACGAATAGGCGAGCAGGCGCTTCATGTCGGTTTGCACGGCGGCAAAGATTGCTCCGAAAATCGCGGAGAAGAGCCCAAGTGCAAGAACGAGGACGCCCCACTGCCAGAATGGGATGTGAAGTAGATCAAAGCTGACGCGCAGAAGGCCATAGATGGCTGTCTTAAGCATCAAGCCGCTCATCATGGCGGAAACGGGCGAGGGCGCGGCGGGATGAGCGTCCGGTAGCCAAACGTGCAGTGGCACGAGGCCGGCTTTGGCGCCGAAGCCTATGAGCGCAAGTAAAAATGCGACGGTGGCCCAGAAGGGTGTAAGCGAGGCATGACGCATTGCGTCAAAGGTGAATTGCCAACTGCCGCCCTGCAAAACACCGAAGCTGAGTAGGATGCAGAGGGCACCGAGATGAGCCATCAATAGATAGAGAAAGCCGGCGCTGCGAATCTCAGGAATACGGTGCTGCGAGGTGACAAGGAAGTACGAGGATAAGGCCATGGTCTCCCAGGCGACCATGAAGAGGTAGGCATCGTCGGCGAGGATAACGACCACCATGGCGGCAAGAAAGACGTGATAGTAGAGGCCGAGCAGCCCGGGGGCTGAGCCTTCTCCGCTGCGGAAATAGCCGGCAGCAAACGCGGAGATGCCTGCGCCGGAGAGGCCGAGAATCAGCAGGAAAAAGGCGGAGAGTGCATCAAGGCGCAGATGGAAAGGAAGATCGGGCAGGCCGAGCGGCAAAATGATAGTCTGTGCGCTCATCCCGGATGTTAAGTAAGCCGCGGCAATCACGGCCATGGCGATACAGCCGACTGCACCCAGTGGAAAAAGCAGGCGTGCTACGTAAAAAATGCTGCGGCGCCGCAGAAGTCCAGCAGCACCGAGGAAAGCCCAATAGGCCACGAGAAGCAGAAGACTGCCGAGTGCATTTGACGCGAGAAGGGACATGTCAGTTGCGAGCCACATAAGTGGGCGGGAGTGCGGCCTCTGTAGAAGCTGTTAGCGGAGGCTCGTCGGTCAGCGTGATAGAAGCGATGTCGATAGCGCTGGACAAAGATTCCGTGCCGGAAGCGGAAGGAGCCTGTGCGGGGTTCATTTGTTACTCTCCACAAGGTCCTTGTGCATTTCGTCGAGCATTTGTGAGGTGTCTTTCAGATGTTTCTTGAAGTAGCGGCGCATGAGGCCGAAGACCTCAAGGATGATGGGGTCGCGCACGGAGTAATAAACCTGATTGCCCTCTTTGCGGTTGACTACAATCTGCCGCGAGCGCAAAACAGCAAGATGCTGGGAGACATTGGCCTGCTCCATGCCGAGGCGCTCGATAAGGCCGCCCGCGGTAATTTCTCCTTCGCCAAGCAGCTCAATGATAGCGACACGTGTGGGATGCGCGAGAGCCTGGAAGATGTCGGCCTTGAAGCGGCGAAGAGAGTCTGGCATTTGTTATCAGTATATATAAGAGAATTCGAAATATCGAATATAAATGATCTGATGCGACCCAGATTTTGGGGTGCAATGTTTGGTTGCACTCAGCTCCGAATCCTTTAGGTGTTAGGGCAATAGGCATATCCGGCTTTCATCAACATCGGACACGGCGCTGGCAGATTGCTCATCGTCGGCATTTGAGCGATGTGGCATAGCTGGCGCATATCAGCGCGGCGTACGCGAAAGATCGCGGCGCCTACGGCTGGCCAAGCATCTGGCGGGAACCTGCGAAGCACGGCATACGCGCTCGCGACAAGTCGTGCTTCCGGGTTCCGCATAGCGACGATGCTGTTGATAGCGCGAAGGAAACATTCTCTTCAGCTAGACAATTTCTTCGGTACAGCAGTCTGCTGTTTGAAATCTTGCTTGCTGCACGCTCAGTCTTCACGTGGTTGGGTTTACATCAAATTGCCACTTATCAATTTTGAAGGCCAAGGGTTGTATTGCAGGCAGCTCTCAGCGACCGCCAATCAAGCAGCTATGGTTAGCTCGCGGCGGCGACCGTCGCCGTGCACTCACCTAACCCGAGTCTTGGCAAACCGGGAGTTTGGCAGTAGGCACGGAGGATGACCTTATCTCCATCCTCGAGGAATCGTCGCACCTCGCCAGTAGGCAGTCGTATTGGTTCCGGGCGCTGTTGCATCTCAAGCAGGCAACCTTCTGACCCTTCATCAGGGCCGGAAACTGTGCCCGTGGCCAGCAGATCGCCGGTGCGGAGGTTGCATCCGTTGCTGGTGTGATGCACAAGCAACTGCGCAGGGGCCCAGTAAAGCGAGCGCAAGTTGCTTCGACTCATCGCAAAAGGCTCCACGCCAAGATCTCGCATCCTGCTCGACTGGAGAAAAACCTCAAGCGTAATGTCGAATGCTGAACGTTCTGTGGGGGACAATTGGAGATACGGTAGGGGAGCAGGGTCGCCCTCTGGGCGCTGCTCCACTGGAACACGATGCGGCGCAAGAGCTTCAAGAGGAACAACCCACGGCGAAACCGTGGTGGCAAAACTCTTGGAAAGGAACGGCCCCAGCGGCTGATACTCCCAGGATTGGATGTCGCGTGCGGACCAGTCGTTCACGAGGCAGATTCCGAAAATGTGCTGCTCTGATTCTGAAGCAGCAATGGGATGGCCAAGCTGGTTGCCGGGGCCCACATAAATGCCGACCTCCAACTCATAATCAAGGGACTGAGAGGGTCCGAAGATGGGGTCACCATCTGCCTGTTTAATTTGACCACAAGGTCTGCGGATTTCCGTTCCGCTATTCACGATCGATGATGCGCGGCCATGATAGCCGATAGGAACGTACTTGTAATTTGGCAACAGTGGGTTTGCAGGGCGGAACAAGCGGCCCACCCGCATTGCATGGTGAATGGAGGCATAGAAATCCGTGTAGTCCCCGATTGCCACAGGCACCTGCATTTCTGCGTTGCGCATGTGGCTCAGGAGCAGTGCAACGCGTGCCTTTGTTTCACTCGAAGCTTGCTCTGCATCCAGCAGAGCAGTCATGCGCTGGCGCAGCAAACCCCATGATGCGGCCCCAAGCGCCATCAAAGGATTGAGCACTGGAGCCTGGCATGCACTCTGAATCGGCAAGGGAAGGCCGTCCAGCAACCCTTCCTTCGCGCAGGAATGCAGATTGAGAATCTGGTCGCCGATGCCCACGCAGATGCAGTCGCCACCTTCCGTTTTCACCACACCATACGGAAGATTTTCGATCGGAAAATCACATCCGGGATCATTCGCCGACGTCAACCAGCTCTTCATAGCCACTTCAGCGCCTCCAGGTCGCGGACTGGCTCCTCGAATGAGCACGATCCAATGCTGATAAGCGATTCCCGTCGCAGTGTAACTAACTGATCGGCGTTCCATCGCTGCGAGCGCCAGCGAATTGCATTCTCCTCAATTTGCCACGCTTCAGGATCTTCCTCGCCTAATAGATGCTGCAAGTCATCACTCTCTCCGCCAAAGTAAACCAGAGCGGCGCCGCATGCAAAATTCATGAATCCATGCATCGTCACCACTGGACTTCCAGGCGCGTCGGATGCTGTATGGCGCGAACGTATCGGATGGTGCAGACCTGCCGTGGCCTTGAAAGGAAGATGGCGGGCTGTCAACTCCTTAAGCATCTCTGCAACCGCTTCCAGCGGAGGAAACGCATCGAATTTTGCACCTCCCATCCGTATCTTCACACCTGCACCCGTTTCCGCAATTGAGTCGAGCATAAGTGGCCCTCGCCGGTTCCATGGAACTTCGAAGTAGAGGTCGGGGCCCTCAGGAATCTCCTTCGCGATGTGCGGAATCTCATGGGCTGCCACCGGTGCAATCTCGATGGCTTCCACGTTATACCCGTTGTCGAGGATTCGATGTACTTCGCTCCAATCAGTATCCGCAATCGCAAGCAAGCTCAACCGCAACGTGCGCACGTAGTCTCCTGCTGCGTCCCACAGATATGGAAAGCGATCGATGTTTACAATCAATCGCCCCAATATTCGGGCATGAGAACCGCAACTGTACTCCAGGTAATTGCGCACCGCCGAATGCATGTCGAGGGCTGCGGGAGGAAACAGTCCGGCATAATCAAGGAGGTCGGAAAGTAAGCACTCGATTGCGCTCATCCTTTTCTTGATCCTGCTGCCGTTTCCGCCGAGAATCGCTTCTTCAGGCCTTGCCAGCACTCAAAGTATTCGTGCTGCAGGATGCGTGTGTTCATGGCAAATGCGGTGGGCCGCACGGCAAATTGCGTTTCGAACATGAAAGCCAGCGTATCGGCCAGGTACTGCGGTTCCAGCCCCGCATGGCTGGCGCGTTCGAAGGTCTCAGCGTCCGGCCCGTGTCCGGCCATGCAATTGTGCAGGCTGGCTCCTCCAGGAACGAACCCTTCTTCCTTGGCGTCATATTTGCCAAAGACAAGCCCCATGAACTCATTCATCAAATTGCGATGAAACCACGGTGGCCTGAATGTGTGCTCGGCCACAAGCCATCGCGGTGGAAAGATGGCAAAGTCGCAGTTGGCAGTGCCGGGGATGACGGATGGAGCGGTCAGCACAGTATAGATGGATGGATCAGGGTGATCGAATGAAACTGTGTTGATGCAGTTGAAGCGCGCGAGGTCGTATTTGTACGGCGCGTAATTGCCATGCCATGCCACAACATCCAGCGGAGAGTGATCGATGGGCGCCTGCCAAAGGCGGCCAAGAAATTTGGTGACAATGAAGTGCTCGCCGTCCAGGTCTTCATAGGCTGCGGCTGGTGTCAAGAAGTCGCGCGGATTGGCCAGTCCATTCGCCCCGATCGGTCCGAGCTCCGGCAAGCGAAATGATTGGCCATAGTTCTCGCAGATATACCCCCGAGCCTGTTGAGCTTGCAGCGCTACGCGAAACCTTATGCCGCGTGGAATCACGCAAATCTCGCCCGCATCCACCTCAAGAATGCCAAGCTCGGTGTGAAAAGTCAGAGACCCCATCTGCGGCATAATCAGCATCTCGCCGTCAGCATTAGAGAAGAAGCGTCTGTGCATGGAAGTATTCGCGGCATAAAGATGAATAGCTACGCCCGCGTGCATTGACGCATCGCCGTTGCCGCCGTAGGTCACGATGCCGTCGAGAAAGTCAGTTGGTTCATCGGGAATCGGCAGCGGATCCCAGCGCAACTGATTCGGCGATGCTGGTACTTCATCGAATGGTGTGCTGCGGATTCTGCCTGTCAGAATTTCTTGGTAAGGCTGATGGGTGACTGAAGGGCGAATGCGATAAGTCCAGGTTCGTCGGTTGCTCGCGCGCGGAGCTGTGAACGGCGTTCCGCTCAGTTGCTCAGTGTAAAGTCCTAGTGGATGGTCTTGCGGCGCGTTCTGGCCAACTGGAAGAGCTCCTTGAACAGCTTCCGTGGCAAATTCATTGCCGAAACCTGATTGATAACGAATCTCGTCTGCCATGGTGACCTCTCACAGGAGACCGCTGAAGGCGCGGTGCTCCGCTTCGTGCATTGCTTCGTAAACCTGCTCAAAACTTTGCACCGCAAACAGCACGGTATGCAACTCATCCACTTTCACGCGCGTTTCCAGCACTTCGTCAAGATCAAAGTCGTGAATCGCGCAATTACCTGCAACCACGTTGCCGAACTCTCCGTGTGAGCTGATCAGGCCGCTGCCGTAAAGCTTAATCTCGCCCTTCTGGCGAATGACTCCAAACTCCACCGTGTACCAGAACAGACGGCCAAGCTTCTCAAGAACCGCGGCGTCGGTCACTGATCCGCACACGCGACCGTAGTGTTGCAGAAAGTCCGCAAACACTTTGTGCGCATGCATCGGCACGTGACCAAAAACATCGTGGAAAATATCCGGCTCAGGCGTGTACTCCAGCGAGTCCCTGCTGCGCAGCCAGGTGGTGGTGGGAAAATTCCGCGTGGAAAGCATTTCAAAGAATGCCTGCGCCGGCAGAAATCCGCTTACCGCCGTGGAGTCCCAGCCTGTCCGCAGCGCCAGCCGAGCGCTGATTGCGGCAAGCTCAGGCAACCTGTCCCTGCGGAGACCAATCGCGGCGAAACCATCCAAGTACTCCTGTGCCGCGTGCTTTTCCACTTCGGGCAGAACGCGGCCAACCAGATCGGCCCACACCGCATGCTGCTCTTCTGTGTAAGCGGCGTAATCCTGGTGAATGATGTAAGGTGCGGCGGCTGAGAGTGTGGCGCTGTTCATTGATACCCTCTTAAAGATTTCCCCGTGCCCGCTGCTCCTGCTCAATCGCCTCAAACAGAGCCTTGA
>JAJXXG010000135.1:0-1089 GCA_021781255.1 Acidobacteriota bacterium | reverse complement strand
CCAAAGCTGCGGCTTCCCTTGCGCTGGATGATTTCAAAAAACAGTGTGGGTCTGTCTTCCACCGGTCGCGTGAAGATCTGCAGCATGTAACCTTCGTCGTCGCGGTCCACCAGGATGCCCAGTTCCTCCAGCGCGTCAATCGGCTCATCGATCCTGCCCACCCGGCTTTGCAGTTCGGAGTAGTACGTGTGCGGCGTCCTCAAAAACTCAATGCCCTGCGCGCGAAGGCTGCTGACGGTATGCAGAATGTCGTTCGTGGCCAGCGCAATGTGCTGCACGCCGGGCCCAGGATAGAAGTCCAGATACTCCTCGACCTGCGATTTCTTCTTGCCCTCTGCCGGCTCGTTAATTGGAAACTTCACATAGCCGTTGCCGTTCGCCATTACCTTCGACATAAGGGCCGAATATTCCGTTGAAATGTCCTTGTCGTCAAAGTGCTGATAGAGCCGGAACCCCATTACCTTTGCATAGAAGTCAACCCATTCATTCATTTCATGCCAGCCCACATTGCCCACCATGTGATCAATATGGAGGAGTCCCACGGGACGAGCCACAATGTCCTCGCCAACGGCGCTATAGCCAGGCAGAAACGGACCTGCATAATTGTTCCGCTCCACAAAGGTGTGGATCGTGTCGCCATACGTTGAGATGCTCGACACCACGGCCGATCCGTGTTCGTCCTGCAGCAGGCGCGGCTCCTCAACGCTCTTTGCGCCCCGTCTTGTGGTTTCCTTCCAGGCCCGGCGGGCGTCGTCTACCCACAATCCAATCACCCGTACGCCGTCGCCGTGCTTATGGACGTGCCACGCGGCGGGATGCTCACTTCGCAAGGATGTGGTGAGTACAAAGCGGACCTTGCCCTGCTCCACAACGTAGGAGGCACGGTCGCGGTGCCCATTCTCTGGCCCGGAGTAGGCCACCAGACGCATGCCAAAAGCCGCCCGATAGAAATACGCGGCCTGCCGCGCATTGCCTACGTAAAACTCAACGTGGTCAGTGCCCTTCAGCGGCAGGAAATCCATGTCCTTCTCGCCAGTTGCACTCTCAGGCGTAGCTTGGGCAACAGCATTATTGGAGGTGCCAGATCGG
>JAJXXG010000737.1 GCA_021781255.1 Acidobacteriota bacterium | reverse complement strand
GGCAGAAGCGGCATGTCTACCACCTGACCTCCAAATCCGTCTATGCCGCTCTCGGCTTCGTCGGATCACAGCATCGCCGCATCAAGAGCGACGCCTACATCAAGTCCCGGCTCATGGTGCTCGACTTCATGCTCGATCACCTTAGCGCCGACGTGCTCTTTACGGAAGCGGCTAAGGTGGATTTCTTCACCACGCAGTGCGGCGTGAAATTGGAACTGTTGCCGCAGAGCTATGCGGGCAGGCCGCTCTATTTCGCCGATGGCTTTCCCATTCTGGTCTCCCGCATAGGCATCCCACGCTTTACCTTCTTCGATGAAGGCCAGGTCAGCAGCTCCCGGTTCGAGAATTTCCTGGAGCAGTACCAGCCCCTGTTCGGCGCTCTCAAAGCCTCCGAGCTGGTTTATCTTGCTGACTCGGAAGCCAACGTGCGGCGGGCCAGGGCAGCGTTTGAACGCTGCTTTCCCGCAGATCGGCTGCGAGGCGTAACGCCGCTCACGCCGATGGGCGTCGATCACTTTCTGAAATTTCTGCGGGCCAGGCAGTTCTTCGAGGCTGAAGGCGGCGGGGTCCTGTCCTCCGAGTTGCAGCTTCTGCGCGAAGGAGAATCGCTCTACACCACGCTCGAACACCAGGCTCTCTATGCCGCGTGGAAAGCCGGAACCACCACCGCTGACAAAATCCGTGAGCGGTTTCAGCAGACTCCGCTGCGTGTCACTTTCACGACGAAGGTTTTGCAGTACAGCTATCCCATCTACACGCTGCGGCAGGAGAGCCAATCCGAGGAAGGTAGGCAGCCCCCTCAGCAGCCCCCACACCAGCCCCCCACGATGGAGGCTTACTGATGCGGGTAGAACGAGTTACGCAAGTAGTCGGGGTCACGGGGAGATGTAGGCCGGGGGCGGGAGCGACCCCAGTGCTCCGCACTTCCCGCGTCGGCTCCGCCGCGCTGGTCGCTCCCGCCCCCGGCACTTCAGGTATCGAGAACGTATCTGTTGCTGATACCGGACTGATCTGCGACAGATACAAAGCGGCTTGGTTGAAGTATCCAGTACTGATTCTAAACTGATCCATAACTTATCCGTGACAGATGCACTACAGATCGCAACATCATCCACAGGAGATATTCATGAGCCGACTGAAACTGATTCACGGAGTGAGCCGGGTGCGCCGCGCGAAGCTCCAATCCTCCATCGACCAGACCGTCGCCGATGACATTGAGTTATTGGCGCAGTGGTCGAACAACGAAACGAACTACGTCATCAATGAGCTGCTGCGCTTTGCATTGGCTCAGGAAGAAGACTTCCAGAAATACAAGACGACTGTGCCCACGACGAACTCCTCACAGTCAGCCAGCAATCCAAAGGCGACACCGGCACCGATCAGAACCGTGGCTGAAGCAGCGACTAAGCCCGATCCATCGGCAACATCCGTTGCTGTGAAGGGATAAGGGAGGCAATGCTCTTATGAAGATTCGCGCCCATCTACAACGCATCGCTCATTCGCTGATCGAATATCGCGTCCTGCTCTCGTTTGGCTTGAGCGCGGCCTGCGGCATCGCCCTGAGTAGCCTCTACCCCATCAACATCATGAATCCGATGCTGCGCCTGATTGCCCTGAAGCAGCCTCCGATCTTTCGCACTCTCGTCTGGAGCTACGATCTCTTTCTCTACAGCACACCGTTCCTGATCCTTTCCACGTTTTTCTCGCTCACTTACATCCACATATATAGGAGAGAGTCGGACGAGGCTGCCGGAACCCTCCCACCGTATCCTGATCCGCGAGCGAGACAGGATCTTTCCCTGGTCCTCGGAGAAGTCCACCGCCAGCTTGTACCCGGGCCCAGTTCGGCTCCGCAGTGGCTCACGATACCGGAACGCGGGCTTTACACCGGGACCTGCATCGTGGGCGCAACCGGATCGGGCAAGACTGCGGCCCTGGTCCTTCCAGCCATGCGGCAGTTGTTCGCATATCGCGCCAATGATCCAGAACGGAAGCTCTCCGGCGTCGTGCTCGAAGTCAAGGGCGATCTCTGCCGCCAGCTTCGGCGCATCCTGAAGTGGTGCGAACGGGAGCAGGACTATGTCGAAGTTTCGCTCGACGGCGATATCCGCTACAACCCTCTGAACAACTCGCTCGATCCCTACGCGCAGGCGTTCAATATCGCCTCCATCATCACCAGCATCTGGGGCAAGGGCAAGGAACCCTTCTGGCAGCAGTCCTACACCGATCTCGTCCGGTATGTGATTCTGCTTCATCGCGTCCGCGACGGATACCTGACGCTGGTTGATCTCTTCCGCACCGTGATCAGCGCCGGACGCTTGGAAGAGATGCTGATCGAAGTCGGGTCGCGCTTCAGCCGGACGCAATACATCGGCATCGGAAAGCGTGATTACCGGAAACATGAGCCGTTCCTGTCTCCGCTCGGCTTCGAGTGGAATAAGGATGCCAAGCAGTACCTCGCCGTCTGGACCGAGGAACTGGAACGATTACTGTCTCAGGAGACGAACACCGAGTTCTTTATCTATACCCGGAAGCCCTACTCGCGGGAACAATACGATCGCTTCGACAGTGTGCGGTACTGGTACTGGGAGCACTGGAAGTTCTTCCGCTCCGAGGTCAAGACGTCCATCATCCAGGGCATCGTGGTTTTTCTTTCCTTGTTCGAGACCGATCCGCAGGTGCGCCGCGTCTTCTGCCCACCCAAAGAACTTTATGAAGGCAAGCCATGTGCCGGCGATCCCAAAGGCCGGGTTCTGCCGCCATTCGAGGAACTGATCGAGACGGGAACCGTTGTCGGTCTGAACTTTCCCATCGCTCTGAACCCGGCACTGGCGAAGACCATCGGCACGCTGATGAAGATCGACTACCAGCGCGCGGTCTTGCTGCGGATCCCAAAGATGGATGCGGAGCCGGAGAAGCACTATCGCCCGACCGTGTTTCTCTGCGACGAGTACCAGAACTTCGCTACGGTGGGCGGCGACAATCCTACGGGTGATGAACGCTGGCTCTCAATCTCCCGGCAGCCGAAGTGCATCCCCATCGTCGCCACACAGTCGATCGCCAGCCTGAAAGACGCGCTCCCCAATGAGGGAGTAAAGACCTTGCTGCAAGCATTTCGCACCAAGGTTTTTCTGACGACCTCCGACCCTGAAACCGCGGGCTACGCATCGGAGCTATGCGGCAAGGCAGACCGGACACGGATCAGCTATACCGTCTCCGAGTCTTCGACGAACGCCAACGTCGGATGGCTTTCTGGCCATACATCGTCAAGCAAAGGTTCCGTCTCGGCCTCCAAGCAGTACCAGAAGCACAAGGAGCCGCTCTTTGAGGAAAAGGTCTTCTTCGATCTCCATAACGCGCAGGCCGTGGTGGTCGCCTTCGATGGCGTCACGCCACTGCCGCCCACATACTGCTATCTCAAGCCAGACTTCCTGCCTGTCGGCATGACGTGGTTTGAGCAGGAGCGAATCGGGTTCGATCCAAAGAGGATTTCTGCATGAGTTTTGAAATCATCATTCCGTTTCTCAAGCCCATCGAGTCTTTGCTGTTGGATCAGACCATCTCCGAAGTTATGGTCAATCCCGATAATTCCGTCTGGATCGAAGAGGCAGGCCGCATTCAACCGCTGCCGGATATCCGGTTCGAGGAAGATGCGCTTGCCACCGGCCTCGAAGTGATCGCCAACAAGTTCGGCAAGAAACTCGATGCCGATACGCCCATCCTCAACCTGCGCTTGCCCGATGGCAGTCGCATGGCTGCGTTGATTCCGCCTGTCGTCAATCCCCGTCCCTTAATGACCATTCGTAAGTTCACCTCGCGCAACTTCACCATCCATGACCTGATCGGACGGAAGATGCTGACCGAGGCCCAGGCGGAGACGCTGGCCGATGCCGTGCGGCGCGGAGACAATCTCCTGCTCTCCGGCGCCACGGGGAGCGGGAAAACGACGCTTGCCAATGTGCTCGCCGACTTCATTCCCGCAAACGATCGCATCCTGATCCTCGAAGATGTGGCCGAACTCTATATCCGCAAGCCGCACGTCATCTCCGCCGAAGCCCAGCTCGACACACATAAGAGCCAAATCGGATTCGCTGACTTGCTCAAAGCGTCGCTTCGCCACAGACCGGACAGGATCATCGTGGGCGAGATTCGTGGACCGGAAGCGCGTGTGTTTCTCGATGCCCTCAACACCGGCCATCGCGGGTCGCTCTCGACCATCCATGCCAACAGCGCCGGAGATGCTTTGCGACGTCTCGCACAGCTTGCCATGCGCGGCTCAGGCGGTGTTCCGTTGCCGGATGTTACTGAGGAATGCAGGCGGTCTATCGACGTGATCGCCCACGTCGCAAATCAGAATGGATGGCGGCGCATCACCGAGATCGTGGCCATAGCGTAGACCTATTGCTCAGGGACTTCCCATCCTTTGTTGGTCAACTGCAGACTCGCACTCTCATGAGCCCTAGAGATGCCGTTGACGGTAGTTCGGATATCGCCAAATGCCTGTTGTACATCGGCCTGCTTCGCCCACGGCGCAAGGTCCGGGATCTTATAGGTATAGGTCACCTCGGTTTGCGGACCCGATCCCATCGATTCAGGTTTGGTCCAATTTACGATGGAGTCGACCGCCTCATGGCCATAACAGAAGGCACCGCTCTGCCCGAATGCGCCGGGCTTCACCTGGAAATATTTCCTGCCTAGATCCGTCAGATCATAACGCCTTACGAGACGAGGTGCCGACGGGCCCAGAGCGCCCATCATGCCGCGAAGGACCGCTTTCGTATCGCTGCCGCGCACCAGCCCAGCTTGCTCCAGCGCCGCCATTTGCGCCGGAGTCCCGGACTGGTCCTTCAATTCGGATGTGAGTACCTCAACCGGAAAGGTCTGTGCGAAGAAGGTGCGTTGCTGGCCGTGCTTCGCCAGAAACTGATTGATCGCCTTTGAGAAATTGGCGGCGTTTGGTTTCTTCTCGTTGCTGCAGCCTGAGATTGCCAGCAATGCAGCCAGTGGCAATACGATACGTTTATGCATGATTGTGCTCCCATCCGTGGGTTTCTCTGGATTACATTAGACAGACCCATGTCGAGGATTGAGCGTCACCTTCTGCCGCTCCTTCCTGAGCTTTTCCGTCTTCACCCAAAGCAGATTCTGAAAATCGTTAACCGCTTGAGTACGGTTGTCCCGCCGCACGAACACACCGCTCTTCATCGTCAGCAGCTTGTCTGCCAGTGGCCGGAAGACGATTCCGTCTCTCGTCAGATGCGACCAGCCGCTGCTCACCATTGCAATGCCTTTGCCTTCCGCCGCCAGGTGGATGGCTTCATAGAAGCTGAAAGGCTGCGCAATTACATTCAGCTCGATGCCGAGAACTTCGAAGTAGGCAGTGATCTCTTTATTCACATCGGGCAAAGCGTGCTCCGACAAGCCGATCAGCGGCTCCCGGTCGAGGTCTTGCGGAGAGATGCTATCGAGACGAAAGAGGCGATGCCGCGGCGGAATACAGAGCATCAGGTCCTCATCCAGCAACTCTCTGGTTTCGAGTTCGGTGTAGTGGATGGGAAGGTAGCCGACTCCGACTTGAAATTGACCCTCTAGTACGCCTCGGATCACCCCCATCGTGTAAAGGCTGGTCATTCTCAAGACCGGATCGTCGGGCCGCTCGAAATGAAGATCGGTAACGATCGTCAACAACTCCGGGCAGAGGAACGACGAATAGGCTACATTGAGGAATCCTGTCTGACGTTTTGCCACATTACGGGCCCTTTGTACCGCCCGGTCATATTGATTGACGGAATGAAGAACCTCCTCGACGAACACTTTGCCGGCGTCTGTCAAACGCGAGCCTCCGTGCCAGGTGTAAAGGAGCCGCACCCCGACTTCTGCTTCAACGTCATGCACCGCGCGACTCACCCCGGACTGGATCGTGTGCAGGCGCGTGGCCGCTCTCGACTCGCTTCCTTCCTGCGCCACGGCAATGATGCATTTCAGCTTGAAGATGGTTACGTCGTCCGACATCGCTGGCCCCGTCAACAAAAGAAGGGTGGGGGCATATTGGCGGTTTCCACCCACCCTATGGCTGAAGTTGTTGCACCCGTATTGCTTCCATTTGCTTCACGTTTTAAACCTCGTTTCTCTGTTGCACCGGCACCCCACTCAGCGCCAATAGCCTCACAAACGAACGACGCTAAAATCCGGAGAGTTGGTTTCGGGCGCGGTTCGTACCCGCAGAATGGCTCACAACATACTCGCGCATGTTGTCGAGGCTCCCATGCGACGTGCGGCCGCCCTCCTTGGCAAGCACGCGGTCGATGCTATGGCGTCAACGACGATAGACGCGATTCGAGGCATCAACGAACGGGAGAGCCTTCTTCACGGGGCGTGCGCCGGAGGAAGAGACGAAAGTCCTGACGGAATTCCTGTTGACTGTTTTTTGAGCCCGCAATGGGAACGGTCGGTGTTTTCTGATTCGGGAAGAGCGGGGATTGCAGTACTGTGGAATCCATGTGCCAGAAGCGTAAGAACCGGAATGAGGCAATCTTTTCTTATTCATAGGCCAGCGCCTCGATCACCTCCTGATGGACGGCTTTGAAGGCTGGCGCGAGAGTGCCCAGCACCGCGCCCGTGATGGCGACCAGGCCCGCAATCGGCCACCAGCCGTAGACGGTCTCCTGAACCAGCCCGGAATGTCCGATATGCTCCATCGACCACTGCGCGAGATACGTCAGTGCGATGCCCACCACCGATCCGGCGACGGCCAGGACGAGCGTCTCTTTCAGGAGAAGGCCGAATATCATCGCGGAAGACGCGCCCAGCGACCGCAGGATACCTATTTCACGGGTACGCTCTAGGACTGCCGTATACATCGCCATCGAGACGACGATGAACCCCACGATCACGGCGACCGCGATCACCACCCCGATAAAGTTGCGCAGCAGCCCGATGCTGTTGATCGACAGCAGTGAAGTAAACTCCTCCATGGTGTAGATTGGGTATCCAGGCAGGAGCCTGCGAAGTTCCTGGACCACATCCTGCGTATGAGCGGGATCGCCCACTTTGATATAGATTTGGCTGAGACGGTTCGGATTCCCGGTGGCTTCCTGCAGGACCGGCAACCGGACGCAGATCCGGGTGAGTTTGCCGGACTCAAAGATACCGGCGACGTGCCAGGTGCGGCCCATCAAGTCCATCGTGTCGCCCGCATGAAGATTTTTCTGCCTGGCGTAAAACTCATCGACCAGAATGTCGTTGTCTCTCCGGAACGGGCCGCCTTCCACGAAGTGGAAGCCGCCACTCATCTTCGAGAACTGGTCGAGATCGAGCCCGGTGACCGTGTCGAAACCTTCCAGCGGCTGAACGACAGTGCCGATTGCCATTCGGACTCCCGGTTGCTTTTCGAGAAACGGGACGAGCTTATCGCTCATCGGGGCCGAACTGAGCGAAATGACGGACGAGCCGGGAGGCCGGATCATGATATCGGCGCCCACGCCACGAGCACGGCGGGCGGTTCCATCCAGCGTGCCATAGCTGACCCCAACCAGCGTGAGGATCATCGTTACCTCAACTGCGATGGCCAGAATACTTAATCCGGTTCGAATCGGCCGGTGCGCCAGGTTGGCGAAGACGAAGCGATTGATCGAACTCCACATCAGTCCCCGGCCATGGCCATCTCGCAATTCGATTGCGATTGGTTGCGCAGCGATTGTTCAAGTGCGGCCAGTTGCGCTTCGATATCGTCCTCGATACGCCGGCGCTTGATGATGTCCTCGCGATAGCGGCGCAGGAAGTAATCGATCGTCTCGACGCGGATGCGGATGGAGCCGGACGGCTTGTTTTCGTCGAGATCCTTGAACGAGAAATAGGGTGTTCCCGAACGCTCGATAATGCCCTCGATGACACCATAGATCGGAGCGTCATGCCCACACTTGAAGCTTGATACTTCGAGCGCCACCAGATTGGGATGGCGCGCCGTGAACTTTGCGGCCCATACCTTGTGATTCGTGCTCGTGGAATAGCGGTTCTTCCAGACGTCGCTGATGTCCAGCGGATGCGTAATCAGCCCGGCGCGAACTTCGTCACCGAAGAGCCGGTCGAGCAGGTCCTCGTCCAACGGTAGCGTGCTCTGCGAAAAGACCGGATAGCCCAGTTTCTGAAACTCCTCCATGATCTCGTGGTTGAGGCCTGGATCATGATGGTAGACGCGCCCCAGCATGACGATGCCGATACGGTCCTCGCGCTCCAGATGGTCAAGCGTCTCGCGGGCCTGCCGGCGGATCTCCGACTCGCACTCGTGCAGGGCCTCAAAGCCAATGGCGAGTGCGCGCTCATTCTCTTCGCGGCTGAGGCCGAGCACAGGTTCCCATGCCTTGAACATCTGGTCGGCGCAAATCTTCTCGTCCTGCAGGTTCAGAATTGGGTCGATGTAGACGATGCCGTTCTCGGAGAAGATATCACTCTCTTTGGTGAAAGCGGCTTTTACCGTCTCCGGTGTTGCCGTTACGGTTGGGCAGGCGTTCGAGCCTGTCAGATTCACAAGGTGCGTATGCAGCACGTCATACATCGGGAACCAGATGGCGTGAAGCGGTTTCTTCGAGTGCTTGGCGGCAAGCAGGTTGTAGACGTGCGCGATACCGATCTTGGATGGGTAGCAGGGATCGATCGCGCCGCGGCTCGCGCCTGCGCGGTAGAGCTCGGGCGTCGTGTAGTCGGAGTAGACGATGTTCTCCGACTTCAATCCCAGACTGGCAAAGTAGGCATTGAAAAGCGGCGCATAGGTGTAGGTGTTGAGGAGACGCGGAATTCCGATGCGGAAGTCCTTTCGCCGCTCCATGGCTGAGGCACGTTTTTTCGTTGTCTTGGCGATGAAGAGTCCCCTGGATGCCGGAACCGGATCGGAGATGACCTTCACCTCGCGTGGACGGAAGACATCGCGCGCCGCGATATCGACATAGTTGGGATTCACAGCCTTGATCTTGTCGATATCGGCCTTGATGTCCTTCATCTCGTCGAGATCTTCGACCGTGCCCTTTTCGCAGGTGGCAATGATGAGGCGCTGTTCGCCCATGCGTAGCGGCACCTTGGTCTTGCGCGGCTGGAACTCCACCGGTTTGGGCAGCTCGACCACTTTGCCTGAACCGGGAGAGATCTGTATCTGGACAAGCGGCTCGATCTTCGCTTTGAAGGTCGAAGAAGAAGACGTCCCACAGCTTCCGCCGGTACTGCAGGAGGAGCCATGCGACTCGACGGGAGGAAGGTTGGCCTGGATCTGTTCGAGGCTGGGGAGACTGGTCACAGCAGCTGCAACCTCTTCCGCCGTCGCCACGCGGTCTTCCGCAACAGCATGGTCGCGATCCGCAGCTTGGCCGCCCGTGACGTCGACGTCGATGAAGGTGCGCAGGCAGTTGTTCTTGCAGAAGTAGCAGCGCGTGTCTTCGTTGCGCGTCGTGCGGTAACGGATATTCGCTACTGCTTCGAGGCCGATGAAGGTCGTCTGCCGGCCGTTGGTCCAGAGCCGCAGTGCCTCTTGCGCCGCACCGATGGCTCCCGATTCGCCGCAGTGCTCGTGCACGATGATCTCGGGCTCCTTGCCGTTGGCGCGGAAGCTGGATTTAATGAAATCCACCTCCGCCTTGACGACGGCAAGGTTGTTCTGCGTGCCGCCCTGAAGGACGAAGCGGGTACCGAGCGCTGCCAGATTCGGAATACTGGCTACATACAGGAAGACGTTCTTCGGGAGCACAGCGGCGAGTCCAGCCAGGATCTCTTCGGAGCGCCAGCCCTGCCGTTGAAAGTTGACGATGTCGGACTGCATGAAGACCGCGCACCCGTAGCCGAAGGAGGGCATGGACTTGGCAGAGAATGCGATGTCGGCGAAGTCCTCGACCTTCATGCCGAATCCTTCCGCAGTCGATTGCAGAAAGTAGCCGTTGCCGGCCGAGCATTGCGTGTTCAGTTTGAAGTCTTTGACCCGCCCATCCTTGAGCACGATAAGCTTGATGTCCTGGCCGCCTACATCGACGATCACATGCGGGTCGTCGTAGAACTTGAGCGCGGATTCGGTATGTGCCACCGTCTCGACCAGCGCTACATCGGCGTTCAGCACGTCCCTCAAGATGTCTTTGGCATAGCCGGTGGTACCGACTCCCAGTACCTCCAGTGCGGCACCTTTGCTCTCCACCTGCTCGCACAGCTTCTCGAACATTTCGATCGTGTCCTGGATGGGATTGCCGTTCGAGAGCTGATAGGCCTTACAGAGAATCTCACCGTCTTTTCCGAGCAGGACAGCCTTGGTCGAGGTAGAGCCTCCGTCGATGCCGACGAAGCCGGAGACAAGCTGGCCGGGAGCGAACTCCGCGGGGGTAAACTTCTTTCTTCGATACGCCGCTTTGAATGCTGTCAGTTCTGCGTCTTCCGCGACCAATCCCTTGCCGCTTGAGATCGCCTTCTCTTCCGCGCGGCCGTAGTCGATGTAGTAGACGAGCTTGTCGGTGCCGAGATACCGGCCTACCTCCGGATCTTCGTCCTTGCCGAACTCGACGGAGCCGAGCGCCGCGAAGTACTGCGCGTTCTCAGGGACCTTGATCAGGGCCTCAGGCGCAACGCCTTCCGGGATCTCGACCTTGCGTTCCTTCCACATGCGCGGAATGTTTGCCTGCCAGGCCTCGCGCATGCCGCGGATAAATCCATTCGGGCCGCCAAGCAGAAGTACATGCGGACGGAGGGTATGCCCGCGCGTCAGCACGCTGAGGTTCTGTAGCACGATGGCCTCGAAGAGCGAGGCCATCAATTCATGGGGAGGTGTGCCGGTCTTCTGCAGGCCGTTAATGTCGGTCTCGGCGAAGACGCCGCACTTGCCGGCGACCTTATGCAGCTTGATCCCGTGATACGCCTGGTTCGATAACTCCGCAGCGGGAATCTTCAGCTTGGCGTTGATCTTGTCGATCACCGCGCCGGTGCCGCCAGCGCACTTGTCGTTCATGGACGGAATTTTTTTCTTTCGTCCCGTCTCTTCATCGTCCTTGAAGACGATGATCTTCGCGTCCTGTCCTCCCAACTCGATGACCGAATACACTTCCGGGTGAAGCTTCTCGACTGCTAGCGAGACCGCATGCACCTCCTGCACGAACTTCGCCCCGATCATCTCGGCGATCGTGCCGCCGCCGGAGCCAGTGATGAAGATGCGAGTATTGCCCGGCGCAATTCCCGCGTCGGTTTCCATGCGGCGCAGAAAGTCCAGAACCTTTTCGGGCTGACGCGTCTCATGCCGCTGATAGTCCTGCCAGATCGTCTTATCTGTCGCAGCATCGACCACGATCGCCTTGACGGTAGTCGAGCCTACGTCGAGGCCTACTAGAAATCGGGACATCATAGCGCTCCTCGGAGAATCAATCCGCGGTCTGCGGTAAGAACGCTGGTCGCTTGATCTCCTCCTGTTGGGAGGAAGAAACATCTGCCGCTCGCAAACCCGCGTTTCGCTGTTGACTCTGGCATTTTGTCATCTGGTCGAGGACATAGCGCATCAACGCGACAAACAAAGCCATGGCGATTACTGCCTGGGCATTCCGCAAGACCCGCGAGAACTTCGCGATCACGCGACTCTCCTTGTTGCGAAACCGAAACCTGTCTTCCTGCGGTATGCGGCATCCTTGTCCATCAGATCGCTCACATGCCACGCGAACTGCGCTGCCGTTCCAGCGATGCCTTTACGATGCGGCACCTTGTAGAGCGCTTGCTTGAGCTGCGGGTGCGCGTCGACATAATCCCGAAGGTCTTCAAGCGACTTTCCCGTCTCCTCCAGTACACCCTCAAACTCAGCCCGCGCTTTGGCTTTCGCCTCCGCCAGTGCCATCTGTACCCGGCTGTGTGCATTCACTTCTCCTTCGCCGGAGGTCTCGATCGGCAAGAAGATCATGTCCTTGAACTTGTTCACGACGCGGGACTGGACACCATCGGACTGTGTCGAAGGCATGCAGCCGAAGGGCTTCAGAGCCAGCACCATGTGGCAGAGATGATTGATGGTGTAGTAGACATTCTTGCCGACTTCCATGTATCCCTCGCCGCCGCGCGCGAGTTGGTGGTAGAAGGGGTGGGCAAGACGCGAAAGCTCCTTCTGCGCAACCAGGTGATGCGCGGTATTACCCATGTGCCTGATGGTGCGGTGATAGAAAAAGGTCCACATGGCGCTGCCCGCGCTCAGTCCGCCGGTCTTCTTGAAGACCTTGAACTCGTTCGCCAAGCGCTTTTTCAGCTCATACCATTTGGGATCCCGATAGGGCGCTTCCGCATCGGCGCGTGCCTTGGCACCCTCTTTTGCCACATACATCATGTAAGCGATCCAGGTCGCGATCGGCTCGACCAGGACCTGCGCGCCTTCCTTTTCAAGGAAGGCGAACATGTTGAAGTTGCCATCGCCCTCCGTTGTCTGCGCCCAGAACTCGCCGGTGATCTTGATGACCGGCTTCACGCGCAGGCGATCGACCTCGATGGCATTGATGCTGTCCCGGCAGGCATGGAGCGCATCGACATACTCCTTGCCATACAGGTTATGGACAACCTTTCCCAGCGTGCATCCAATGGCCTCGAGCTTCTTATGCTTCTCGATATAAGGCTTCGCCCAGGCTGGCCCGGCGTCCATGATGTGCCAGCGCTTGCGCTCCCGGAGCGTATCGGTGAGCGTCTTCACGGATTGCTGGATCACGCG
>JAJXXG010000206.1 GCA_021781255.1 Acidobacteriota bacterium | reverse complement strand
CGGATGCGGGGGATCTAGCTGCGTACAAAAGCGGCTACCTGCAGTGGCGCAAGCTGTATCCGGCGCTGAGGAGCTTGCGATAGGCGTTTGCGGCGCGGCCGATTGCCTTCAGTCTGGCTGTAGCAAGCAAGAAGGCACGGAGACGGTATACACGGAAAACGGAGATGCGTTAGGCTTTCAATCGACTTTGAAATGTCGAGGATGGGCTGATGCGTCTCCTTTTTGTTTTGTTTCTGACCGTGCTGTTCCCTGCCCCAATGGGTGCGAACGCGCAACCCACAGCTGCGCCCACGTGCGCGGATCTGCACCTGGTACCGGCGGTGCGGGAGTGCATAGCGATGGATGAACTCCCGATCGGCGAGTCAGGACTGGTGATTCCGCACGAAAAGGACGCAGAGATTGATTTTGTCGTCCAGGACTTGGCGGAGGCGCTGCGAGAGAGAGGCGTGCCTATCGACAAGCACCAAGCTCCCTTGATTAATTTTTTCTCAGCGGACTCCAAAGGAGGCGCCTCGATTCTCGAGGAACGGCATCTTCAGTTCGACCCCGCGATGGCCAGAGAAGGGTATGTGATTGCCCCGGCGGGCGTGAATTCCGTCGTTGTGATCGCCAAGACTACGACAGGCTTTTTCTACGGAGCTCAAACCATCAAGCAGTTGATTCGTGGCGCGGGCAAAGGCACAGTGCTGCTCGTTCCCACGCTACGCGACTGGCCAGCGATGGCGCATCGCGGAGTGAGCGACGACTGGTCGCGCGGGCCACTGCCCACCATGGATTTTGTGAAGCGCGAAATTCGCACGCTGGCGGCGTATAAGGTCAACACCTTCTCGCCTTACTTTGAGGCCACATTTGCGTATGCCTCGACGCCGGTGGCGGCCTTTCCGGGCGGTGCTATGACTCCTGACGAAGCGCGAGAGATGGTGGCCTACGCGGCGAAATACCACATCACCGTAATTCCCGAGCAGGAGTCCTTTGGGCATCTGCACCATGTGCTCAAGTTTGAAGAGTATTCTCCGCTGGGCGAATCGCCGCATGGTTCCGTGCTGGCGCCGGGCGATGGCGCGACACTGCCGCTGATCTCAAGCTGGTTTGGCGAGCTCGCGAAGGTGTTTCCAGGGCCATATGCACATATCGGCGCCGATGAGACGTTTGAATTGGGCTTGGGGAGGACACGCGAAGAGGTCAAAGAGAAGGGCTTGAGTCCGGTATATCTCGATTTTCTTACGAAGATTCATGCGGCTCTGGAGCCATATCACAAGCAACTCCTGTTCTGGGGCGACATCGCGGTGAAGTCGCCGGAGCTGGTGGGAATGCTGCCCAAGGACATGATTGCGGTGCCGTGGGTGTACGATGCGAAGCCCGATTTTACCTACGAGATTGTGCCCTTTACGAAGGCGGGGCTAGAGACATGGGTAGCCAGCGGAGTGAACAACTGGAATCGCGTGTATCCCAACAATAACGAGGCCCTGGGCAATATCCGCGGGTTTGTGCGCGATGGGCAGCGGCTGGGCGCGACGGGAGTGTTGAACACGGTTTGGAACGACGATGGCGAGGGCATCTTCGACGAAAACTGGTTTGGCATTCTCTTTGGCGCGGCAGCCGGGTGGCAGGCGGGCGAGAGCTCGGAGCAGGCTTTCACGACATCCTATGGGCTGGCATTTCACTGCGATGAGACGGGCAAGATTGACGAGGCACAGCGGCAACTGATGGCAGCTCATGCATTGCTACGTAAGGCCGGGCTGAACGATGTGGAGGACGCCTACTTCTGGGCTGATCCCTTTTCGCCGCAGGGCCAGGGCGTGAGCGCAAAACTGTTGCCCGTGGCCAGTGAAATGCGTCTGGACGCGGAGAAGGCTATTACCCTGGTGGCAGAGGCGCGGGCAGCGGCGAAGGCAGATGGGCGAACTTTGGCCAACCAGGAGGCGCTGGATGCAATGGAGCTGGGCGCGCGCCGCATGGACTTTGTCGGACTGAAGTTCGAGGAGGCTGACGAGATTGCGTCAATCTACAGCCAGGCGCAGGCGATTGCCGGCGACAAGAGCCGCTGGGATGAGGTCTCGGAACTGCTGGAGACCATTGGGTCAAACAACGGAAAGATGCAGGACATGCGCGATGGCTACACGCAGCTTGGGCAGCTTTACAGTCAGGCCTGGCTGCGCGACAACCGACCGTATTGGCTGGCGAACAACATGGCTCGCTACAATCGCGCGGCGCAGATGTGGATAGGCCGCGGGGACCAGTGGAATCAGGTGATTGAACGCTGGTGGACAACGCATACACTGGCCCCGGCAGCGGAGGTGGGTCTCCCGGATGCCGTGGGAAAGTAAACCGGACTAAGCAATCCGGACCGCAGGATGGTTGAAAGGATTGTTCCGCAGCGAGCCGTCATTGATCGGACCCTGAAGAGTATGACCTACGTGGCATACGCGACGTCTCTTTGGCTGAAATCGCTCTCGTCCGTTCCAAAGTGTTGACGATGCTGAGCAGGGTGCCGAAGCCAGTGCACGTCAAGGCGATCTTGTGTATGCCAGGAGCACCTTTGAGCCTCCGGAATTCGGTCTTTCAGTTATCCCGAACATCCCGAGAAATGAGGGCATTGAAAAAGCCGCTTGCGCGGCTAAATTTCAACAAACTATGCGAGATAGAATGGTCGGGGAGAGAGGATTCGAACCTCCGACCCCCTGGTCCCGAACCAGGCCGACTCGGCCAATTTAAGTGCTTTACATGGTGTCGCTTAGGGATTTGACGGCCATCTATCTCGCCTGAGTTGTCCCGAACTTGTCCCGAGCTGAACCGGGAAGCTAACGCCATGCGACTCAAGAAGAACAGTAACGTAATCAACACAAGGGCACTACCAAGGTAACAAGTGTCCGTGCGAGGATGCGCCCAGCCAACAGAGCGAACATCAGCCCAATAAGTCCCGTAGATGCAGCCCCATTTAACACCGTGCAAGGCTGTCGCAAACAATCTACTGATCTCGTGCTCCGAACGAGAGATATTCCTCCAATTGATTCTGAGATATGGAGGGAGGTACTCTCTGAGGTGGTCCCGGTAGTCGGACAGGGTTTTCGGGTTTTTAAATGAAAAGATTGCTCGTGGTCGTCGTGGCGGTGGAAATGTGAAAATCGGCTTGATCGATT
>JAJXXG010000506.1 GCA_021781255.1 Acidobacteriota bacterium | reverse complement strand
CCGCAGGTTTGGAATCACGCAAAAGCTGCACGGATGGTCGCAGCCTTCGGCAATCTTGATGTAGGCCGAAGCGCGCGGGGTGGAAAGCAGCCGCGGCGTCGTCTCATCGTACAAATAGGTCGGCAGCAGATGCGCCGCACCTTGCCACTCGTCGCGGCGGAACCGACCCTGCTCCTCGCGCAGATTTCCCTCTGCCCTGAATTCGGTCTTGTGCGTCCCTGCGCCCGCTTCCTGCCCGCCGCGCACCTGCGCATCGCCGCTCAGAATCGTGAACGGCGACGGCGCAGCTGCTACAGGCGCCACGCCCGCCGCCTCCAGAATCGACTCGAGCTCGCCCGTGCCCACTACCGCATCCACTTCCGGAATGTTCTTGCGAATCTCGTCGCGGTAGCGCTCCACCAGGCAGCCGGCCACAATCAGCTTGCTGGCCCGGCCTTCGGTCTTGTGTCGCGCCATCTCCAGAATCGTGTCCACGGACTCCTGCTTGGCAGTGTCAATAAAGCTGCACGTGTTTACGACGAGGATTTCTGCCTCGGCCGGGTTGCCCGTCAGCCGCGCACCTGCACGGTCCAGGAGGCCCATCATCACCTCGGAATCAACGAGGTTTTTGGGGCATCCTAACGAAACGAAGCCCACGACAGGCGCCGTGGGTTGGGAAGTTTTGCTCACATCCTTATTCTACCGGGCAACTGGATTTTCGACGAACCGCGCACGCTTTCTCGCCGCCCCACCGGCCGCCAAACTCCATCGCCGCAGGGTGATAAAATCCATAGTGCCGGGTCCTACGCGACGTAATCCCGCCAAACCCGCCAGGTCCGGAAGGAAGCAACGGTAACGGGCTAGTACGGGCGCAGTAGGCAACCCGGTACTTTTTTGGCGCCCGCGGATGCGCCGGAGCGGTTTTTCAGCCGCATCCCGCCTCCGCCGGTGCATGGAGCCAGGCTGCAACCCAGCCTGCATTGTGGATGCGACGAGCGCGGCCAAACAAGCGAAGTGCAAAAGAGCCCGCGCCGCAAGGAGAAGTCCATTGAGCCTCAGCGTGCGTCCTGTTGTGGGCCGGCGCGCCAAGATTACGGCGCTGGGAACCTACGTTCCTCCCGATGTTCTGACCAATCAAGACCTTGAAAAAATGGTGGAGACCACCGACCAGTGGATCGTGGAGCGCACAGGCATCCGTGAGCGTCACGTGCTGGCCAAGGGCAAGGGCGTAAGCGACATTTGCACGGAAGCCGCGAAGAAGTGCCTCGCCGCCCGCGGCATCGCACCCACTGACGTTGAGGTCATCATCGTGGGCACCGTAACGCCCGACATGATGTTTCCCTCCACAGCCTGCCTGGTGCAGAACAAAATTGGCGCGACCGGCGCGTGGGGTTTCGATGTCTCCGCCGGGTGCTCAGGATTCGTCTTTGCGCTGCAGGCAGGCGTCAAGCTGGTTGAGAGTGGCGCGCACTCAAAGGTTCTTGTCTGCGGTGCAGACGCCAACACCCGCATGACTGACTACACCGATCGCGCCACCTGCGTACTCTTTGGGGATGGCGGCGGTGCGGTGCTCATTGAGCCATGCGAGGAAGGCGAAATCGGTTTCATCGACTTCATCAACGAGATTGACGGCTCAGGCGGCGTATCGCTGAATCTCAAAGGCGGCGGTAGCCTGAACCCCTCAAGCCACGAGACCGTCGACAAGAAGATGCATTACATCTATCAGGATGGTCAGGCGGTCTATAAATTCGCCGTGCGCAAGATGGCCGAAGCAACCTCGAAGGTTCTTGAGCGTAATGGCGTCACCGGCGCAGATCTTGGTTGCTTCATCCCGCATCAGGCGAATCTACGCATCATCAACTCAACCGCCGAACGTCTGGGCATGGACCCCGAGCGTGTCATCGTCAACATCGAGAAGTACGGCAACACATCCGCTGGCACCATTCCTCTTGCCATGGAAACTGCCATTGAGCAGGGCAAGCTGAAGAAGGGTGACTTGGTGCTACTGGCGGCTGTCGGTGCGGGATTTACGGTGGGAGCTACGCTGCTGCGCTGGGAAATTTAACGGGCCGATTCTATTGGGCCCTTATCCGGCCGGCTGCGAAAGCGTCCGCGGAATGGCCGCTTCAAAATCGTATTCAGGCAGCACGCCCCACTCAGCCGCCTTCTGGAAGAATCCGCGCATTCCTGCCACGCACTCCTCATCCAGTACGTAATGAATGTTGTGCGTGAGATATGTACGAATCGCATGTTCGGTGAGCGGAATCCGGCGTGCCCATTCGGCCACAATCTGCTCGATGTTTGCGAGTCCGTTGTCACGCGACCGCACAAAGTCCTCAACCACCTGCGCTGTAAGAAAATCAGGGCCGTTCTCTGGAGCGGGCGCGGCGCCCCACACGGCCGAGACAAAGGGCAAACCTGTTAGGGCTTCCCACTCGGCGGCCAAGTCGTGATAAATCAGTTCCTCGCCGGTGCGCTCTTCCCGGTTGGTGCGTTCCTCCAGCGCCATCAGCGCTGGATCACCAATCACAATTGCCGCATCGGCCTGCGCAAGCATCGCGTCCAGGTCCGCGCTCATGGGCATAAACGGAACCGCCGGATCGCCCCAGGCATGGAAAAGCAAGCGCGCATAAGTGATGGTGGTTCGGCTTGCCGTGTCGGCAGCCACGCTGCGCACTTTGCCCAACGGCTGGCTCGCCCTGCGCACCAGAATAAGCGAGCGGACTTCGCCTTTCGATGCAATCGTGCATCCCGGCAGAATGCGAAGTGCCGGATTCCGTGCCAGCGTGGCGATGGGGACGAGCCCGATTTCCGCAGTGCCCGCCAACAAACGGTCGGCGCACTCCGAAGGAAGCATGTATTCCACTTCGTAGCGAGTGGCGAGTTCGGCGTTGTGCGGCGGGTGCTCGAAGTCCCACATCAGCGGTGCGGGATTCAGAAATCGAATGGCAGCAAGACGAAGACGAGCTTGTCCAGGAAGGCTCACGCATCCTTAGTTTATCAATTCCGCCCGTATTGGCGTGGGTGCATGGGCAGCAATTGCGCCTGGTTCGGTTTTGAGGCTGCAGCAGCTGCTGGCGCAACTGGACTATCTTCCACTGTTGTTCTCTCCGCAAAGTCAGGTTCCGGTCCAGGCAAGCCAGATGGCGCTCCCGGTACCGGGCT
>JAJXXG010000761.1 GCA_021781255.1 Acidobacteriota bacterium | reverse complement strand
CGAATTGCTGGCTGCGCTCAGTCCGCAGATAGCCCTGAACGCAGAAAACCAGGTGCTGACGCGCGCGGAACTGGTGGAACGCGTGGCGCTGTGGAAGGCCAATGGCGAGCGGGTCGTGTTTACCAATGGCTGCTTTGACCTGCTGCACATCGGCCACATCACGCTGCTGGAGCAGGCCCGCCGCTGCGGCGACAAGCTGATTGTGGCCATCAACAGCGACGCTTCGGTGAGCAGCCTGAAAGGGCCATCCCGTCCAATCGTGAGCGAGAGCGAGCGTGCCCGTGTGCTGGCTGCGCTGGCTGCGGTGGATGCCGTGGTGATCTTCGGCGAAGCGACTCCGCTGGACCTGATTGTGGCCGTGCAGCCCAACGTGCTGGTCAAGGGCGGCGACTACAACGCCGAGGCGGTTGTGGGCGCGCGGGAGATGCAGTCATGGGGCGGCGAGGTCAGGATTGTCCCCCTCGTCGAGGGCTTCTCCACCACCCGACTTATCGAGAAGGGCGCGGGCCGCTAGAACCGGGTACACCGATAGGCAGGCCCGGATACAATACGGGGATGGAGTTGCGTGCGCACCCCGGACCGTACTGGCAATCCTGCTCCCGTAAGGCAGGCCCTCTGGCATGAAGCGATTGCTCCGCCTCGTGCGCTATGGGTTGCCCTACTGGCTGCAACTGCTGCCCGGCGTGCTGCTACTGGCCGGTGTTGGCCTGCTCGACAACTTCCGCACACTTCTTTTCCAGCCCATTTTTGACAAGGTTCTGACGCCGAGTGCGCCTGAAGGCCCCATCGTTCTGGGCGTTCCGCGCTCTCCGTGGCATCTTGACCTCCGGCTGGTTGTTCCGCACTTCATGCACAATGCCTGGACGGTGGTCGCCTTTGCCCTGGTTGCCTCCACCGTGGTCAAAGGCCTGTGCGATTATCTGGGCACCTACCTGGTGAATTACGCGGGCTTCGGCATGGTGACCGACCTGCGTAATCATCTCTACGAGACCACGCTGCGCCGCTCGTCCACCTTCTTTCATAAGTACGCAACGGGCACCATTCTCTCCACGCTCATCAACGACGTGGATCGCGTGCAAACCGCAGTCAGTTCGGTCATCGGCGAGTTCCTGCAGCAGTTCTTTACCTTCCTTGTCGGGCTGGTCATCGTTATCCGGCTGGGCGGCCACCTCAGTTGGGCTCTGCTGCTGTTTATCCCCGTGGTGGTGACATCATCGCGCAAGATCGGCAGGGAAGTGCGCACGCGCACCCGCACCGGCCAGGACAAGCTGGCTGAAATTCAGAACATCCTGCATGAAACCGTCACGGGCAATCGCATCGTCAAGGCATTCAATACTGAGCTGTGGGAGATTCTGCGCTTCAAGAAGGCCGCCCGCCGGCTCTTCCGCGCCAACCTGCGCAGCGTGCGCATCCAGTCCATCAGTTCGCCGTTGATGGATACCATCGGCGCCATTGCGATTGCGCTCCTGCTGCTGATCGGGCGCAATGAAATCCAGCACGGCCGCATGACGATTGGCGCGTTTGGCGCCTTCATCATCGTGCTGTTCAAGCTCTACGATCCCGTGCGCAAATTTGCTTACTTCTACAACAGTTTCCAGCAGGCCATGGGCGCGTCGGTGTCCATCTTCGGCTTCTTCGACGCCAAGGACGACGTCAAGGAGAGGCCGCATGCGACTGTAATGAAGGGCTTTCACCAGTCCATCAAGTTTCAGGATGTTGGCTTTTCCTACTCCACGGAAGAGGGCGAGCACCAGATTCTGCATAACGTTGACCTTGAAGCGCATGCCGGCGAGGTGGTGGCGCTGGTGGGCCCCAGCGGAGCGGGCAAGTCCACACTGGTCAATCTCATTCCGCGTTTCTTCGACGTAACCTCGGGTCGAATTCTTATTGATGGGCACGACCTGCGTGATCTCTCCCTTGCGTCGCTGCGCAGCCAGGTGGCCCAGGTGTCGCAGGAGACAATTCTCTTCAATGACACCGTGCGCAACAACATCGCCTATGGCCAGCCGGATATGAAGCACGCGCTGGTGGAGGAAGCGGCGCGCAATGCGCTGGCGCACGACTTCATCCTGCGCATGCCGCAGGGGTATGAGACGGTCATCGGCGAAAAGGGTTTCCGGCTTTCAGGCGGCGAGCGGCAGCGTATTGCGATTGCGCGCGCCATCCTGAAGAATGCGCCGATTCTGATTTTGGACGAAGCCACTTCGGCTCTTGACGCGGAGAGCGAGTCGCTGGTGCAGGCCGCGCTGGCCAACCTGATGCAGGGGCGCACGGTGCTGGTGATTGCGCACCGGCTCGGCACCATTCGCCGCGCCAACCGCATCGCTGTGCTTGAGGACGGGCGCATTACGGCCGTCGGCCCGCACGAAGAATTGCTGACCACGTCGCCGACCTATCAGCGCCTGTATCAACTGCAGTTCATGCAAGTGCCCGAGACCCCGGCGATGGAGTCCGTCGTCTCCGGCGAGGCAAGGGAATAGCTCATATGCCGATTTACTCGATGACCGGATTCGCACGTGCCCAGGTTCGCGTGCGCGATCAGTTCCTTTACACCCTCAGCCTGAAGAGCGTAAATCATCGCTTTCTGGATGTGCAGTTGCGTCTGCCCGCAGGAATGGATGCGCTGGAGATAGAGCTGCGCCGCGCGCTGAAGGAGAGTCTGGTGCGCGGCCATGTGGAGCTGGCGCTTTCAGTCGATCGCTCCGCCCAGCAGAAGGCCGGTTACAACCGCGAACTGGTGGCCGGCTATTTTCAAGCCTTTGAGTCTGCGCGCGAGGAATTCGGATTTACCGGCGAGCCGGACCTGAATGTGGCGCTGCGCATTCCCGCTGCGCTGCAGAGTGATAACCGTGGCAATGCTGATGAAGACAGTGCCGCGCTGGCTGAAAGCGTGGCGCAGCAGATCGGACCGCTGCTCGATGCCTTGAAAGTGATGCGAGCCCGCGAAGGCGAGTCTCTCGCAGCAATTCTCAACGCTTCGCTTGACCGGCTGGCCGAAGCCGTCGAAGGAGTGGCCGCACTGCGGCCTGAGGTGGAGCAGCGCTATCAGGAGCGCCTGACGCAGAGACTCACCGCGGCCACAGGCTCGGAGTTCAATCGCCAGCGTCTGCTGGAAGAGGTAGCCGTGCTGGTAGACCGCAGCGACATTGCCGAGGAGCTCGAGCGCATGACAACGCACATCGGGCACTTCCGCGAGCTGCTGGCTGCGGGCGGCGAGGTGGGCAAGAAGCTGGATTTCCTGCTGCAGGAGATGAATCGCGAGGCCAATACGCTGCTGTCGAAGACAGGCGGCGTGGGAGGCAAAGGCACGCGCATCACCGAACTGGGGCTGGCCATGAAGGCGGAGATCGAGAAGGCCCGCGAGCAGATTCAGAACGTGGAATAGGCAGAGAAATACGGCAAGACAGACGAAAGGGACAATCGCAAAGTGGCAGGAATCTTATTCATCATTTCGGCTCCCTCGGGCTCAGGCAAGAGCACGCTGGTCAGCGAGTTGCGCAAGCAGGTCAGCGGCGTGGACTTTTCTGTATCGTGGACAACGCGGACTCCGCGTGGCTCAGAAGAGAACGGCCGCGAGTATCACTTCACCACGCGCGAGGAGTTCGAACAGATGCGCGACTCGGGCATGTTCCTTGAGCACGCTGAGGTGTTCGGCCACTACTACGGCACGGCGCGGCTCTCGCTGGACGAGGCCCGCCGCATGGGTCACGACCTGCTGCTGGACATTGACGTGCAGGGCGCGGCGCAGGTGCGGAAGACTTTGCCCGAGGCGGTAAGCATCTTTGTGATGCCGCCCACGCCCAAGGTGCTGCGCACCCGCCTGCGGAATCGCAGCCGTGCCGAGGGTGGGGTGAACGAGGCGGAACTCTACCGCCGCCTGAGCGAGGCCAGCAAGGAGATTGAGAATTATCGCGACTACGGATATATTTTGGTCAACGACATCCTGGACAGGACGGTGGCGCAACTGGAAGCCATTGTTCTTGCGGAGCGCTTCTATCGCAATGGTGAACCGATCGCCATCCGCTCCAGCAGGGTGTTGGAGGTCGCCGCGGCCTGCCGCCAGTCCAATTCGCAGGAACGGCTCAAACCCGTACTGGAGGCCTTTGGGATTCTGAACCCCAGCGGCCAGCAGCAGTTGAACTTTGACGAGGATTCCGATGACGATTGAGACCCGATTTGACTCGAACTACCGCAAGGTTCTTGTGGCAGCCCGCCGTGCCCGCCAGTTGCAGAGCGGCACCGCGGCCCTGATCAGCAGCCCTTCCTCGAAGCCGTGCCGTATCGCGCAGGAGGAGGCGGATGCCGGCAAGATCGCCTACATCAAGAAGGAAGTTCCGGCGCAGAAGCCACCGGTGGATGATCACGGCATTCCCATCATTTCCAGCTAGAAGCTTGCATTCTTGATTGCAGGCTGGCGAGGATGCCAAGCTCGGCGGCACCGCAGGGCGAGTAGCGCGGAAATCATTCACGCGCCCCGTGCCTTCTGTAATCGAATCAGTCTACAATCCATATATGAGAGTAACGGTAGGCGTCTCGGGCGGAATCGCCGCGTACAAGGCCGCGGAGCTGGTGCGCGCGCTGCAGCGGCAGGCGCTCGAGGTTCACGTGGTGATGACCGGGTCGGCTTGCCGCTTTGTGCAGCCTCTCACGTTTGCCGCGCTCACCGGGCACAAGGTCATCACGAGCCTGTGGGACGAGCTGGATGCAGGATCGGCCGCAGCGGAACTGAGCGGCATCGAGCACATTGGCGAGGCGCAGTGGGCTGAGGCTCTGGTGGTGGCTCCGGCTACAGCGAACATTCTGGCCAAATTCGCCCATGGCATTGCCGACGATTTTCTGACCACGATGTATCTGGCCACCACCGCGCCGGTGCTGGTGGCTCCGGCGATGAATGTGAACATGTGGGAGCATCCGGCGACGCGGGCCAACCTTGAGATTCTGCGCCAGCGGGGCGTGCGGGTGGTGGAACCCGGCACCGGCGATCTTGCCTGCGGCATGGTGGGCGCGGGACGCATGGCTGAGCCCGAGGCCATTGCTGACGCTGTTCTGGACGCGCTGGGCCGCCGCCACGATCTGGCCGGAGAAGTTGTGCTGGTTACCGCTGCAGGCACGCGGGAGGCGCTGGATCCGGTTCGCTTCCTGGGCAACCGCTCCAGCGGAAAGATGGGCTACGCGCTGGCCGACGCTGCGCAAAGCCGCGGAGCCAGAGCGATCCTCATCAGCGGGCCTTCGGCGCAGCATCCTCCGGCGCATTGCGAACTGGTGAAGGTCACCTCCGCCGGCCAGATGCGCGAGGCCGTGCTGGAGCGCATGGCCGAGGCCACGCTCGTCATCAAGGCCGCCGCTGTGGCCGATTATCGCCCAGCCAATGTGTCCGGCCAGAAACTCAAGCGCACAGGGCCCATCACGCTGGAACTGGAGCCGACAGAAGACATTCTGGCCGAAGTGGTGCGCCGCCGCCGGCCCGGCCAACTGATCGTGGGCTTCGCCGCTGAAACCGAAAACCGCATGGAGAACGGCCGCGCCAAGCTGCTGCGCAAAGGCGCAGACGCCATTGTGGTAAACGACGTATCGAGCGAAGGCGTGGGCATCGACGCGGATGTGAACGCCGCCACGTTCCTGACGCCGACCACGGCCATCGAGCTGCCCGAGATGCCCAAGCGCAAACTTGCCGACCGCATTCTGGACGAGATTATGTCCCTGCGCCGGCCTCGTTCGCTGGTGGTTGAGCTGGACGAAGAGACGCCGCAGCAGCGGGTGCTGAACGAGTCCGCCCTGCCCGCCGCCGCCAAGCGCCAGCTTATTGTGGAGTAGCCAGCGTGCCGCAGCAGTTCGATCCAGCCACGCGCGACGCACTCGAAGAGCGCCTGCGCTTTTATCGCGACCTGGGCCTGACCGAGTTCTACCGCCGCCCCGTAGACCCTGCGCTGATGGCCGCGTTGCAGCCCGCGCAGCTTGAAGCAGAATCAGCGCCGTCAGAAGCTGTAGACGCAGCGCAGATCCAGACTATTTCTGAGGAGAACCAGCCGATTCCGCCGCGCAAGAGCTTTCCCTCACCGCCAGAAGTCGCCGCCGCCGTTGCTCCAGCCGACCGTGCCTCCGCTCTGCAGCTTATCCGCGAGGAGATTGGCGACTGCACCCGCTGCGCGCTCCACAAAGGTCGCAACAAGCTGGTTTTCGCGGATGGCAACGCGCAAGCGCGCCTGATGTTTGTGGGCGAGGGGCCGGGCGCGGACGAAGATGCGCAGGGCATTCCCTTTGTGGGCCGCGCCGGGCAATTGCTCAACAACATGATCGCGGCCATGGGCCTGAAACGCGAGGAAGTCTACATCGCCAACGTGGTCAAGTGCAGGCCGCCCGGCAACCGGACTCCGGAGCCGGAGGAGGCCAATACATGCTCGCCATTTCTCTTCCGCCAGATCGATGTGGTCCGGCCTGAGGTGCTGGTGGCGCTGGGAGCGACAGCGGCGACCTACCTGCTGGGCCAGCGGCAGCCGTTGGCGGGGCTGCGCGGCCGTGTTCATTCGTTCCGCGGGACCAGGCTCATCGTCACCTATCACCCGGCCTTTCTCTTGCGCGACCCGCGCCAGAAAAAAGAGGCGTGGGCCGATCTGCAAATCGCCATGCGGGAACTGGGGCTAAAGTCGCCGAGCCAGGGGTGAGACGCATTGCAGTTATTCCGGTGAGACCGCCGGATAGACGCATACTCGATTTGGATAGCTGGCGACTTTCCCCTTGCAATCCGGCCATGTTGTTTGAGAGGTTCATTCCATGCCTCTCCTTTCTCTGCGCACAATCCTTGCCATCACAGCACTCCTCGGAGTGCCCGTCGCCGCGGTCGCCCAGGCCGACGCCGCTGCCGCCAAGCCGCTTTATCCCGACTATCCGAGCGAGACTCCAGCGCAGCTTGTGCCGAAGACGGACAGCTTTGACTACGCGCGCCGCGAGGCAATGATTCCAATGCGGGACGGCGTCCGCCTGCACACGGTCATTCTTGTGCCCAGGGGCGCGCATCATGCGCCGATTCTATTAACGCGCACCCCGTACAGCGCGGACCAGCTTACTAGCCATGCCGCCAGTTCCCACCTGGGGCCGATTCTCTACGGCTATGACAATGCGACAGACGTGATTGTGGAAGGCGGATACATCCGCGTGGTGCAGGACATCCGCGGCAAATACGATTCAGAGGGCGACTACGTGATGAACCGCCCGGTGCATGGGCCGCAGAATCCCACACCCGTGGATGAGTCCACCGACACCTACGACACGATCGACTGGCTCATCAAAAACATTCCTGAAACCAACGGCAAGGTTGGCATCCTCGGCATTTCGTACGACGGCTTCCTGCCGCTGATGGCGCTTGTGCATCCGCATCCTGCGCTGAAGGTTGCCGTGCCCATGAATCCCATGGTCGATGGCTGGATGGGCGACGACTGGTTCCACAACGGAGCGTTTCGTGAACAGAACTTGCCGTACATCTATGAGCAGGAGGGCACGCGAGCAAACGCGGAGAGGTGGTGGACTTCGACGTTTGATGACTACGACCTTTACCTCCGGGCGGGCTCGGCCGGCGAACTGGGCCGCCAGTACGGCATGGAGCAGCTCGGCTTCTGGAACAAGATTCTGGCGCATCCAACATACGATTCGTTCTGGAGCGATCAGGCAATGGACAAAGTACTGGCCGCGCAGCCGCTCAAAGTGCCTGTGATGCTCGTCCACAGCCTCTGGGACCAGGAAGATATTTACGGCGCAGTCGCTGTATACAAGGCCATCAAGCCGCTGGACAAGGACAACGACAAGGTGTTCATCGTGCTCGGGCCGTGGCATCACGGGCAGGAGATTGAGGACGCCGACTCCCTCGGCGCTATTCGCTTCGGCAGTGATACAGGAACTTGGTTCAGGCAGAATGTGCTGCGGCCATTTCTGGATCACTACTTGAAAGACGACGCGCCGCTTCTGAAGATCGCCACGGTTACAGCCTTTGAAACAGGCGTGAACCGCTGGCAGCAGTTGCCCGCGTGGCCTGTTGCCCCGGCAATGAAGCCGCTGTATCTGGAGGCGGGCCTGAAGCTGGGCTTTGCGGCTCCTGCGGCATCCGGTTCCTCGCCGGACGCTGAGTTTGATCAATACGTCTCCGATCCGGCTAAACCTGTGCCGTTCCGCGCGCGGCCCAGCCAGCCTGTTGGATACGTGCTGCCGCTGACGTGGCCGCAGTGGCTTGTGGATGACCAGCGCGAAGCATCAGGCCGGACCGATGTGCTGACCTACACTTCAGACGTTTTAACGGCGTCAGTGCATATTACAGGGCAGCCGGTCGCAAATCTGGTTGCATCGACCAGCGGAACCGATTCAGATTGGGTAGTGAAGCTGATTGACGTGTATCCGGATGAGGTGGCCGGACAGCCTGAGATGGGCGGCTACCAGTTGGCGATTGCTATGGACATTTTTCGCGGGCGCTACCGCGAGAGCTTCTCGACGCCCAGGGCGATTGAGCCCAACAAGCCTCTCACCTATCGCTTTGCCTTGCCGCCTGCGAACCACGTGTTTCTTCCCGGCCATCGCATCATGGTGCAGGTGCAGTCGAGCTGGTTCCCGCTCTACGACCGCAATCCGCAAACGTTCGTGCCGAGCATTTTCCAGGCCAAACCGGAGGACTACAAGAAAGCCACCCAGCGTGTGTACCACGCGCCGGGAGAGGCCAGCAGCATTGAACTGCCCGTGGCAGCGGACAACGAATGACTGTTGCCGGCGGCGGAACAGGCGTCGAGTCAAATGACGGTGATGGCGGCGACCTCGTAGCCTTCGACGTGCGGCACGGTGAACTGCAGCACCTGGCTCCGCTGGCTGAAGGCGGCACGCGTGCCTGCGCGCAGCAGTTCGACGGCCTTCACATTCACGCCCTGTGGCAGCATCATGCTGACGCTCTGCGGGCCGAGCGGGAAGGTTGACTGCAACCATCCGTGCTGGGCGTCGGGAGTGGTGTAGTTCAGCAGATGCACGGCATATCCGGGGGTTGTTTCCCAGGCAAATATCTCGATGAAGCCATCGCCTGCAACGTGGACGATGCGCTCATCGCCGGTGATCCACTCGATGGTGTTGTGCAGCAGGCGCAGCAGATCGCCGTGGCCGGTGAGCCAGTAGCTGCGCTCAATGTCTCCTGGAAAGTATGCGGTGCGGCTGGAGCCAGTGTCGCGCAGGACCACGGCGGGCACATCCGTGTGCGGCGTCGGCGGGTAAGCCAGCTCCGGCGGATACTGCACGAATCCTGGAACGACGGTCAGCACGGGATTCTGCACGGGCTTGAGCGGCATGCGATTCTGCGCGCCTGGAAGCCAGTTGGTGTTGCTGAAGCCGCGGAGGATCGGATGCACGCGAGCTTTGTCCGGACTTTCGATGCGTGCGTAGTAGGCATTGCCGTTGGTGCCAATGGCATCTCCGTCCTTGCTGATTCCGAACACGTCGGCGAGCCCAAAATCCGCGCGCGGGTTGAGGTTCTCATCGTAAAGGCCGGTCTGGAAACTGGCCATGATTGATCCGCCGGAGCGCACGTAGTCGCGAATCTGGCGGCATTGGCGATCGCTCAGCATGGCGATATTGGGCAGCAGGAGCGCGCGATATTTGCTGATCCGTTCCGCATCGAGGCGATCTTCATGCACAAAGTCAAAGGCGAACCGGCCTCTGAGGAGCGCATCGTAGATGCCCTGCGTTGTCTCGTGCATGTAGGTGCGTGAGCGCGCTGTATCAGGGCCGGGATAAAGAAGCTGCGTGCTCTGCCCCATCACGACTCCAATGTTCGCGATGGAGCGGCGGGTCTTGAGGTGAGCATCATGAACGGCGGTCCAGCGGAAGTAGTCTGCGCCGACCTGCTGCCATCGGCGGTCTTCGCCCAGGCCATCTTCCGAGCCGATGAAGTGATAATAGGGCGTCATGCCGCTGGCGAGGGTTTCGTTCAGCCACATTCTGGCTTCGGCGGGATTCTTGGAGCCGTTGCGCCAGGTGATTGCTCCGGTGGAGTAGGCGGCGGTGACGTTGGCGGCAAACTTTCCATCGAGAACGGCGTTGCAGACGCGGCCCTGAAGACTGCATCCCCAGACGGCGGGGTCGGTGTAGGTGCGCCCCTGATTGTCGGCTTGAAACCAGGCGGCAAGATTGCCGAGGCGGTCAAGGTTGGGTCCGGCGTGGACGTTGCCTCCGAGATTGGCGAAGAAGAAGCTGTCCGGCTTCTTCTCCTTGGCGATCGCGTCGTACCGTTGCCAGAGCGCGAAGACGCGGTCGTTGAAGGCGCTCCAGTACGCGGGAGTGCCCGCGGCAGGCAGCTTGCTGCAGACTGCGCAGTGGCACACGGGCATGCTGCCGATGGGCGGCCAGCCGTTGGTGTAGAAGCAATCAACGTCGTAGCGCGAGTTGATCTCGCGCATGATGGCGGGGACATAGTCGTCCATGTAGGTAGAGAACATGCAGGTCTTGAAAAGGCGGGGGTCCTGCTCGCTGAGCTGCGCGGAGCCGTCCTTGTTGCGCATGGCCCACTCCGGGTGGGCGGCGAGGGCGTCGGGCCAGTTGAGGTCGGGGCTCATGCGCGCGACGACGCGCATGTTGCGCTTTCTTGCGGCCGCCACGCACTCGCCGAAGAAGTCCCGGCCATTGAGGAATTTTCCGTGGCGATGGAAGGGCACCTTCGAGGGGTAGAAGGCGAGGATGCCGGTGACGCTGATGAAGACAATGTCCGCATCGGCGGAGTGCCAGTAGTCGGCCCACTCTTCAATGTTCATGACGGCGGGGTCGTGCTCTGTCATATTGCTTTGGCCGACGCGGCGAACCTTCTGCTGCCACGGCTCGGTGGCCGGGTCGATGTCCGTCATCCGTGGAGGCAGCGGGACGAGCGTGGGCGCGTGATCGCCGGCGGAGGCGGTGGGAACCTCTGTAGCGGAGAGCGTTGAGGCCGGGTCGAGCGCATTGAGCGCGGCGGTCATGGGAATGACGGCTGCTCCGGTTTTGAGAAAGGCGCGGCGGTTGAGCATGAGTTTTCCCCTCGCTTGGGTTGCGAGGGAAGTTTACTTGCCGGTGCGGATGTTGGACTACTCAGAGCATTGGCGTCGGCTTGCTGGGGACGGCAGGCGCCGAGGGACAGGGCAACCCGGCTGGTGGAGGTTCATGGATTCGCCAGCCTCAAAAACGAGACCCTGGACACCCGGCAGAAACTCCGCATTTGCGTGGAGAAAATCCAGGTTTTCCTCCACCTGCGCATGCAAGGATTCCGGTTCTGCTCCACATCAGCATGGAGAGTCGGCCAGCCGTCTATTTGGAGCGGGTTGCTTCTTTCATGGTCAGGCCTGTTGCGTAGTCCAGTTCGCGGGGCAGGTAGCCGTCGCTTTCGCGCTGGCGTGTCATGCCGGCGTTGTTCCAGGTCTCAGGAAATTCCGGCCTCCATGGGCGGTGTCCCCAGTAGTATCCGCGGAACGGGTCGCGGGTCACATTCATCCAGTTCAGCATCTTGTCGTGCAGCTCGTTGCGCTTGGCGGCGTGCTCCGGGGAATCGATGAGGTTGTTCATTTCGCCGGGATCGGCTTCAAGATCGTAGAGCTCGTCGGTTGTTTCAAGATGGATGGAAAGCTTGTAGCGGCTGTCGCGGACACAGCGAATGGGCTGAAAGGCGCCGAATCCATCGTGGTCGACTTCGTAGCGTCCCCATTCGATAAACACCTCGGAATGTGGGGCGATCGAGGGGTCGCGGAAGGTGGCCAGCATGGATGCGCCTTCCATTGTCCTGGGGACTTCGTGGCCGAAGTAGTCGATTACGGTTCCGCTGAGGTCGATTTGGGAAACAAGATGGGGGCACGCGACACTCTGCGGCGCGGCTCCGGGCCATTTGACGATGAATGGAATTCGTGTGATTTCGTCGTACATGGCAGGCCCCTTGTCCTGCAGGTGGTGCGAGCCAAGAAAGACGCCGTGATCGGCGGTGAAGAGCGTGAGCGCGCCGGTGGCGCTTTTATCCATCTCATCGAGGACGCGGCCGATTTCGTGATCGACGAAGGTGTGGGACCCGAAGAACTGATGAGCCAGGATAGGGGCAGGGGCCTGATGGAGGCGTGGACCGGCCCAGATGCTCTGCTCCGCGGGCTTGGTGGTCAAGGGGTCCGTTTCATTGGGGCTGGATGGAAAAACGAAATCCTTATAGCTGTCTGTGTATTCCTTTGGGCAGAGACAGGGATCGTGCGGCTCGTCGAAGGCGAGAACGAGAAGATAGTCATCGTCCTTATGCTTTGCGAGAAAGTCGAGTGCGCGATTGGCGCAGCGATGCGCGTAGCAGTAGTCGGCTGTCCAGGTGGGGTCGTTGCCGGTGCTCCTTTTGCGCGAGCGCAGGCGATCTTCCGGGGATAGCTCCTGAAGGTAGTCGCGCATGTCGTACCAGTAATCGGGGTCCCATCCAGGGGCGGGGCGGCCGGTGCCGAAGTAATCCACGCCGTCGAGATGCCACTTGCCGACGAAGGCGCAATGGACGCCGTGATCGTGGAGGTGCTGGCCGAGGGTGTGGACCGTATCGCCAAGCGGCATGCTGTTTCCCCAGACGCCGTTGGTGTGGGGAAACATGCCGGTCCAGATGGCGGAGCGGGCCGGAGCACAGACGGGCTGGCAGTTGTAGGCCTTGTCGAATCGGATTCCCTGGGAGGCGAGCCGGTCGAGATTGGGCGTTCTCAGGCCGGTCTGGCGGTAGCAGTTCAACATATCGGCGCGAACGGACTCG
>JAJXXG010000838.1 GCA_021781255.1 Acidobacteriota bacterium | reverse complement strand
CTGCTGGGGTTCATGGTTGGCGTATTTGTGGCGCTCTGGAAGGCGGGCGTCGAGCGAATGAAGAGCGATCCACAGGTTGCCGCACAGCTGGCCACGTTGCGCCATGCATTGGTTCTTCGAAAGGGAGGGACTTTGCGTAGTTAGCGGATGTAGAGGTGCAGATTGCATGCGGAACAAACGTTTTGAGGTCCGTGACTAACTCGCACCAGCACGGAAATCTTCAGAAGTGGGAAAGGGTTAGGAGCGAGTTATCTGGGACGCGAAATTGGCAATTTCAGATACGACGAGATCTCGTCTTCTGTGTATTCGCGCATATTGCCGTTTGCGCGAAATTCCTTGAACCAGTCGACGGTCATGCGCAATCCATCCTGGATGCGGAGCTTGGGAAGCCAGCCCAGCTCGGTTGCAGCCTTCGAGCAATCGAGACGCAGCAGCCCGGCTTCATGAACCTGTGGAGTGGGATCGATCTCCCAGCGTGCACCGTTACCCCAAAGCTCTGCGAATGTTGCCACCACCTCGCTAACAGGGATTGCGTCAGACAGTTCGGGACCGAAGTTCCAGGAAGACGCAAACTTTGCCTGTTCGTTCCACAGCCTTTCGGCCAATAGCACATAGGCCTCGACCGGTTCCAACACATGCTGCCAAGGGCGCACCGCGCGCGGATTGCGAAGGACGACTGGCCTTCCATCTGAAAAAGCGCGCACCATGTCCGGGATAAGTCGGTCTACGGACCAGTCGCCGCCGCCGATAACATTGCCAGCGCGTACGGTAGCCAAGGCTGTACCGTGCGTCTCAAAATCGGCTGGTGCGAAGTATGAGGAGCGAAAAGCCGCGGCGACCAGCTCGGTGCAGGCCTTGCTGGCGCTGTAGGGGTCATGCCCACCTAAGGGGTCGTTCTCGCGATACCCCCAATACCATTCGCGATTTTCGTAGCACTTGTCCGTGGTGATCACTACGACAACTGCGGCGGATCCGATCCGTCGCAGCGCCTCTAGAAGGTTAGCGGTTCCCATCACATTCACGCCAAAGGTATCGAGCGGTTGAGCGTAGGATCGGCGCACCAGCGGCTGAGCTGCGAGATGAAAGACAACTTCGGGGCGGGTCTCCTTGACGGTCTGAAGCAGGGCATCGAAGTTGCGTATGTCCAGGATGCGTGAATCCGCCAACGACTTTACGCCAGCGGCAGTAAAGAAATTCGGATTGGTTTCGGGTTCAAGGGCGATTCCCACGATTTCTGCTCCGCGGGATGCCAAGTCGACGGATAACCAGCCGCCTTTGAAGCCGGTATGTCCCGTGATGAGTACGCGCTTGCCGCTCCAGTTCATGTCTACCAGACTTTCCAGGGGGCTTCTCCGCTGGCCCAGAGATTTTCAAGTAAGCTGCGATCGTACATCGTATCCATGGGCTGCCAGAATCCTGCGTGGCGGTATGCAGAGACCTCGCCCTCGCGCGCCAGCGACTCGAGAGGTTCTTGCTCCCACACTGTTTGGTCGTCTTTTAGATAGGAGAAGACCTTGGGCGATAGGACGAAGAAGCCGCCGTTTACCCAGGCACCGTCACCGGCTGGCTTCTCCTTGAAATCCACAACCTTGTCGTGGTCAAGCTTCAATGCGCCAAATCGGCCACGGGGCTGTGCAGCGGTGACCGTCGCGGCAGTGCCCTGCACGCGATGGAACGTAATTGATTGGGTAACGTTGATGTCCGCCAAGCCATCCCCATAGGTAAAGCAGAATTCCTTCTCATTCCGAAGATAATTTTCCACACGCTTGAGGCGTCCTCCGGTCATCGTGGCTTCTCCGGTATCGACCAGGGTCACCCGCCACGGCTCGGCTGAGTTCTGGTGAACCTGAACCGAGTTAGATTGCAGGTCGAGCGTGACATCCGAGGTATGCAGGAAGTAGTTGGCGAAGAACTCTTTTATCAAGAATCCTTTGTATCCGAGGCACACGATGAAGTCATTGATGCCATGCGTTGCATAAATCTTCATGATGTGCCACAGGATCGGTTTACCGCCAACCTCAACCATGGGCTTGGGTTTAAGGCCCGTTTCCTCGCTGAGCCGACTGCCGCGCCCTCCCGCGAGAATGACTGCTTTCACAGGTCAGATCCTTTCTGCGATCCGGTCCAGAGCGATCCAGATCGAAACAGTGTCGCTCCAATGGATCTAATCAGATGTTGTGTGCCTCCGAGCACGAGGATGAACCAACAAGCAGCAAAGTCACTTCCTACGAACGAAGCGTGTCAGCTCGGAACACGATGTTAATTTTAAATCCATGGAAATTATATCGCGCCAATTAGGACTCAGGAGAGCGGTGCTCTGCAACGGGCGCGGGGGCAGAAAGCCTCTCCCCAGCGCAGTACTCGTCCAGTAGTTCCGGAGTTGGTTTGGGGAAACATAATCGCAAGTCGTCGCGCTTCGAAAGGGTAAACTCATGGTACTGGGTGCCAAAGGTTTGCAATGAGCCATACTGCAACTACTATAGAGAGAGCATCTGCGTGGCGAGGTTCAATTGCATTCGACAACGCACGACGAGAGCCTTTCTCTTGCGGGGATCGTCTTTCGCGGTACAACGCGCGAGGTACTGCTTGCCGACCGTGATGAACTGAAGTTGATTTTTCCTGTCAACGCCGAATTAATTCTTCTGGCCCAAAACGATTCACAATTCCGGGGTATCCTCTCGAAGCACTACAGTACTCTTGATGGCTTCTGGCCCTATCTCATCGCCCGGCTCAGGAAGCGGCGGCGTGTTGAGAAAATCTCAGGTTCAGAGTTCAGCCATGACGTATTCGCCTACGCCGCACGCTATAATCTGAAGGTTTTCTTTCTAGGCGCGATGCCGGACGTGAATCGGACAGCACGGGAGAAAGTGGCTCTGCGATATGGAATCGAGGTGGATGGATACTCACCCGAGCTCGCGCCGTTTCCTTATCCCGCGGAGATGAATGAGCGCGTTCTGGCGGAAATCCGTCGCTCGCAGCCGCAGATCCTGCTCATCGCATTCGGGGCTCCCAAACAGGAGTTCTGGCTCGATGAGCACCAGGCAGACTTGGCGACTGCTGGCATACGGCTTGGCATCGCCGTGGGAGGTACACTTGACATGCTTGCGGGGGTCTACCAAAAGGCCCCGGCCTTTATCTGCTCGATCG
>JAJXXG010001238.1 GCA_021781255.1 Acidobacteriota bacterium | reverse complement strand
GAGAGCGTCCACCTTGCCGTGCTCGATGAAGCGATCGGGCCAGGCGATGCGCACCACCGGCACAGCGATGCCCATTTCGTCGAGCGCCTCTATGACCGCCGAGCCGAAACCGCCCATCTTCACATGATCCTCAAAGGTCACAAAGGCGGCCACACGACGCGCGTACTGTTCGAGCATCGCGCGATCCAGCGGCTTGACGAAGCGAGGATTAATGACTGCCGCGGAGAATCCGTCGCGTTCCAGGCGAGCGGCCAAGTCGCGGGCCATCGTAACCATGGGCCCAAGGCCGAGGATGGCCACGTCCGAGCCGTCTGCGAGCACTTCTGCCTTGCCCACGGGCAGCGCCTGCGGCTCTGCCTTGCGCGCCACGCCGGCCACCGCGCCGCGCGGATAGCGGATGGCGCTCGGACCTGGGAGTTCGAGGGCTGTCTTCATCATGTCGGCCAGTTCGTCTTCATCCTTGGGAGCCATCAGCACAATGTCTGGCACTCCGCGCAGGTAGCTGATGTCGAAGAGACCGTGATGTGTCGGACCATCGTCGCCGGAAAGACCGGCGCGATCCATACAGAAGACAACCGGGAGCTTTTGCAGGCACACGTCATGAACGATGGGATCGAAGGCCCGCTGCAGGAACGTGGAATAGATGGCGCAAACGGGGCGGAAGCCGCGCGTGGCCATGCCGGCGGCAAAGATGACGGCGTGTTCTTCGGCGATGCCCACGTCGAAGTAGCGCTTGGGGTGATGCGGGCGGAAGAGATCGAGGCCTGTTCCGTTGGGCATGGCCGCCGTGATCGCCACTACGCGCTCATCCTGATGCGCAAGCTCGACCAGCGTATTGGCGAACACCTCAGAGTAGGTGAGCTGGCCGGCCGTGGTCTTGCCGGTTTCAGGATCGTACGGCCCGAGGCCATGAAACTTTTTCTGCCCATTGAGCGCGGGCTGGTAGCCACGGCCCTTTTCCGTCAGCACGTGCAGCAGGACGGGGCGATTCTCAGCCTTGAGAAAGTTGAATGTCTCCACGAGCAGCGGAATGTTATGCCCATCGATGGGGCCAAAGTACTGGAGGCCGAACTCCTCAAAAAGGACGGAGGGCCACAGCATGCTCTTGGCCGCTTCCTCGGCGCGGCGCACCACGGTGACAGCCGTCTTGCCGCCGAAGCGCTCCACCAGCTTGGCCGCCGACTCATGGAAATTGCGGTAGTGCTCGTTGGTGACGATGCGGTGGAAGTAGCGAGCAATGGCGCCGACGTTGCGGTCGATGGACCACTCATTGTCATTGAGCACGACGATCAGCCGCTTGGTCTGCTCGGCAATGTTGTTCAGCGCTTCAAAGGAGATGCCGTTGGTGAAGGCCGCATCTCCCGCCACGGCCACCACGTGCTCCGTGCCGCCGGCCAGGTCGCGGGCCACCGCCATGCCAAGGGCCGCGGAAAGCGCGGTTCCAGCATGGCCTGCACCGTAGCAGTCGTGCTCGCTCTCGGTGCGCAGCATGAAGCCGTTGAGCCCGCCTGGCTGGCGAATGGTCTCAAAGCGCTCCCGCCGACCGGTGAGAATCTTGTGGATGTAAGCCTGATGGCTCACGTCGAACAGGAGCCTGTCCGCAGGCGTGTTGAAGACCGCATGCAGGGCCAGCGTGAGTTCGACTACACCGAGATTCGGCCCGAGGTGGCCGCCGGTCTTTGACAGCGTTTGAATCAGAAATGCACGAATCTCCGCGGCCAGCTCGTCCATCTGCGCAAAGTTCAGCTTCTTTAGGTCAGCGGGCGAGTGAATGGATTCCAGCAGTGTTCCCATGTGTGTCCTTCCCCCGGGAAAAGCCGGGCATCCAGGAAAAGCCCTTTGGTACGGCGGGCCTCCGCAAGCCCTGCGGCCCGGCCTGGGCAACTGACTGCCTTAGCGCCAGGAACCACGTGGCTCGCCACGGTCCGCGCAATTGTGTCACTTAAGTATAACAATCCGCAACTTTGCCGCGCCTTGAATCTTTTGACGCGCGGCAACCGGCAAAGTTGCTCCGCAATACCCATGTGGCCGAAGAACTTGCGGCAGGAAGCCGGCGATGTAGGATTGCCGTGAGGGTTTGCAGGAGGAGTAGAAGTGCGCAAAGGTTTTAGTTCTGCTGTCTTGGGCATTCTGGCATTGGGACTGGGAACGGCACTCCCGCTTCATGGCCAATTGCTGGAGCCAGACGCGAAGTCCAGTGCCTCGAGCATGCTGACCGACCCCACGGCCAATCCCGGCAAAGTGCTGCTGCTGGGTCTTGAGAAGCGTTTTGCAAAGGACGTGGCCGAGCATGGCGGAGCAGCCTTTGCCCGATGGTTTGCCCCGGACGGCGTAACGCTGGGCAACGGCGCCGCGCCCGTGGTCGGCCAACTTGCCATCGCCAAGTCCGCCAACTGGTTGGCCAAGGACTATCAGCTGACATGGACGGCGACCGACGCGGCGATGGGACCGTCCGGCGACATTGGCTACACATGGGGCCATTTCGAGGGGCACAGCAAGGACGCCAGCGGCAATCCTGTCACCACGACCGGGCGCTATATCACGATCTGGCGAAAGGAGCCTGACGGCACGTGGAAGGTGGTTCTGGACGCGGGGGCGAATGAGCCCGCGGCGGCCGGCGACTGCTGCAAACTGCCCACCCCGGGTACGAATTGAGATGAATGGGTTCAGCGGTGTTCTCGGGCTCTTCGTGGAACGGGGGGTTACGGGATAGTCTATGGAGGTACCGGGATCCATCCATGGCGCCCGCCCGGGGACGAAAGCCCGGGGTGGTTGATCAGCCTCAGCACGGTATCGAGGAGAGTTTGAAATTGAAGAGAAAGTTGTTGCTGTCGATTCTGGCCGTGTTGCCGGCCGCGCTGATGCCCCTGGCGGCCCAAAGCCAGATCAGACCAGAGAAGCCCCCGGCAGTGCAGACCGGGCCTACCTACAAGTACGAGGGATTTGTCGGATGGGGCTATACAAGCATTAACCAGGTGAGCCTGTCGCGGAGCGGCCTGCAGGGCGTAACGGCAGGCATTACACGCGACTGGGGCAAGTACTTCGGCCTGACCGCGCAGGGCGGGCACTATGCCTGGTCGGTGACGGCGTCCAACGCAGCCATTGGCAGCCCTTCAGTGGACATGATTCTGGGCGGGCCCGAGTTTC
>JAJXXG010000851.1 GCA_021781255.1 Acidobacteriota bacterium | reverse complement strand
GGGTTTCCATCCTTGTGCGCACCTTAGCATATAGAGTCTCGGCCACGCGCTCCTGCACCAAGAGCCGCGAACCGGCACAGCACACCTGTCCTTGATTGAACCAGATCGCGTCTACAAGACCCTCAACTGCAGAGTCAAGATCAGCGTCGTCGAAAACGACGAACGGCGATTTACCACCCAACTCAAGCGAAAGCTTTTTGGTTGAGCTGGCCGTGGCCTTGCGAATCACGCGGCCCACTTCAGTGGATCCGGTGAACGCAACCTTGTCTATGCCGGGATGTTCAATGAGTGCCTGGCCGGTCTTCGCATCACAAGTAAGAACGTTGAGCACGCCCGGAGGCAGGCCGACCTCCACGGAAAGCTCGGCGAACGCCAGTGCGGTTAATGGCGTGTACTTTGCGGGCTTGATGACAACCGTATTGCCCGCAGCCAGTGCGGGAGCCACCTTCCACGCGAACATCAGAAGCGGGAAGTTCCACGGAATCACCTGACCCACAACGCCGCAGGCTGTGTAGCCAGGGAATTCGGATTCGAGGAGCTGCGCCCAGCCTGCGTGATGATAAAAATGGCGCGCCACGAGAGGGATATCAATGTCGCGGCTTTCCCGTATGGGCTTGCCATTGTTCATGGTCTCAAGAACGGCAAGTCTACGCGAGTGCTTCTGCACCTGCCGCGCCAGTGCATAGAGGTAACGCGCGCGCTCGTGGCCGCTGAGTGCCTGCCACGCGGGAAATGCTTTGCGTGCAGCTGCAACGGCTGCTTCCACGTCATCGGTGTTGCCCTTGGCGATTTCAGCAATCGTATCGCCAGTGGAGGGATCGCTCGTCGCCTGGTACTCGCCGCTAGCCGGCTTCACCCACTTGCCGTCGATGAACTCCTCAAAGCGCCGATGATGGCGCTCAAGCCACAGCACGGCTTCTTTTGGATCTTCCGGTGCGGCACCATATTCCATGCTGCGGAACTTCTCGGCTATGCTCATCGTGTCTCCTCTTAGGGACCCTAACGCCATCTACGCAATCGGGTGACGATACGCCGCAGAATAGCGGCCTGTCGCGTGATGCTCTAACTGACGCTCAATATCGGCTAGCATTCCGCTGGCGCCGAATCGAAAGAGAGACGGCTCCAGCCACGAGCGTCCTAACTCGTCTTTCATCATTGCAAGCCAGTCCAGCGATTGCCTTGCCGTGCGGATGCCGCCAGCGGGCTTAAAGCCCACCGCCATCCCGGTCCTTTCGGCATACTCGCGGATGGCACGCACCATGGTGAGCGAGACAGGGAGAGTGGCGTTTACTGCTTCCTTGCCGGTGGATGTCTTGATGAAGTCGGCGCCCGCCATCATGGCTACCCAACTGGCTCGTGCCACGTTGCGCAGCGTCATCAGGTCGCCCGTTCCCAGAATGGCTTTCATGTGCACCGGGCCACAGGTGTCCTTGAATGCGGCAACCTCGTCATACAAAGCCTGCCACTCGCCGTTAAAGACATGCGCTCGCGTAATCACAATGTCAATCTCTGACGCGCCTGCATCTATTGAACGCCGAATCTCCTGCACCCGCTCAGAAAGTGGCGATAAGCCGGCCGGGAAACCTGCCGAGACTGCGGCAACCGGAATGCCCGACCCTTCGAGTGCCTGGACCGCTGTCTCAACAAACATGTGATAAACACAAACCGCACCAACTTTGATGCCCAGTTCCGCAATGCCAAGGCTTTCCACCAACTGCTGCTGCAGCGGATTGCGCGCCTTTGCGCACAGCCGTTTTACTCGCTCAGCAGAGTCGTCACCGCTTAGAGTAGTCAGATCCATACATGCTATGGCGCGCAGCAGCCATGCTGCCTGATGCTCCTTCTTAACCGTCCGACGCGCCGTATGCGTGATTGCGCGGCGCTCGACCGCACTCCTGTTCACGCGCACTTCTTCCACCCAGTCCAAATTGAGCCCAATGCGCCGATTGGGTTCCAGAGAGCGACCATGCAGTGTGACTGGGATGGGATGAATAGGTTGCACCGAAATTGCTGGCTGAGGAGCCATATTTCTTTCCTCTCTGTGAGGACAATAGTTTAACCGCATTTTGACTACTTGGGCATGGTCCGGCAAAGGGTACCTAGTTACCAGTTTTCCGGTTCCAAAGCGCATCCATGAATTCCCCCGTTTGTCGAGATCTGTGCTGGCCGCAGTATCTAGCCACACCCGATCAGTGGTGGAGTGCCCCGGGAAAACTGAACCAGTTGAAATGTCAGTCTTCAGCCCTAACCGAGCCCGAGAAGGCGGAAGGATTTTGCCGATAAATAAGTTCCTTGCAGGGCAAACTGAGGGAGTCTTTAAATAGATCGAAGTTGAAGTACCTGCGGCGGAGTTGATCCGCAAGACTGGAATCGCCGAGCTGGCCTACTACCGTTGGAAGGCTAAGTACGCTGGAGCCGCAATCTGTCTGAAACAAAAACAGGCCAAAAAACTAACCATCCAGTTGGTACTGTTTTTCCGAGCCCATCAAACAGCTGCGCACGAACATCCGTATTGGTTCAGGAAAACTGGGTTCTTCACGGCTGCGCCACACCAACAATCTCGCTGTTACAAATTACCGAGAAGGCCTCATGCTGCAGAGACATTTGCGCACTGGGATTGACGTCAAAGGCCGAGCGGTTGAATTACCTGTCATAGGCAAATCAAAAAGAAGCTCCCCACAAAATCCCCCCGCAGTCCCAAGATAGCGCAGATGCAAGCAACCTATAAACTATTGATTCTAATTGGTGGGCGAGGCGGGGATCGAACCCACAACCCCCGGCTTAGAAGGCCGGTGCTCTATCCGATTGAGCTACTCGCCCTGACGTTTTATTGTAACTTTTTCGCGCATACATCGGGCGCGTTCATCTCTCGCAATGTATCCGACAAGACAGTCAGAGCCTCCACAAGCCTGCGACGCGCTCTCATCCCGTCCTCGCCCACTGCACTTCCATAAGCAGTCACCGCAAACGCCTTTTGACCATTGCTGAGTTCCGCCGCGCGCACCACCAGTTCGACGCGGCACCTCCTCAACTCTACCTGCTGCAGCCGCAAACATACCTGCTTACACCAATTCACAGTGTCGTCGTGGATCGACCATTTAAGGGATTCACTTGGTAACAGATCCACATAGCACGATATTCCCACCCGC
>JAJXXG010001084.1 GCA_021781255.1 Acidobacteriota bacterium | reverse complement strand
GACGATTTGTACTCAACGGCGTACTGGTATCAGACGGAGCCGCACGCGGCCTTCCCAGCCCTGCCCGCGCCCGCCGAGCGCGTTCCGCGGATCTTCACCGCAGGCGAAGCAGGCGCCGCGCCAGCGCCAGAGTCCTGACGCACTTTTATCAATTCCGATCAAAGAACTTGCGCGCCATTCTTGGCTGGTATGCAGACCGGCGAAGATTCTTGGGAAAAATACTGAAGTATCCGCTTGACAATTCGCAATCCTGGATCGATACTGAACTTGTCACTTCACTATTAACAGGAATTCAGGTTCAAGAGGAGGCGTCATGGCAGGTTCAACCGTTGTACACAGCACATTTGTCGTGGAGCGTAGCTATCCCCAGCCGCCCGAGCGCGTATGGGCGGCCTTTGCCCAGCCCGCACGCAAGCGCCACTGGTATGCAGAGGGCGACCACGAGATCCAGGAATTTGAAATGGAGTTCAAGGAGGGCGGCAGCGAACGGCTGCGGTACCGGTTCAAGGCGGGCCATCCGCTGGCCGGCATGGAGATTGCGAACGGCACAAATTATGAAGTGATCGTGCCGGATCAGCGCATTGTGACGTCGTCCACGATGTCGCTGGACGGCAAGCCTATCTCGGTCTCGCTGGTCACGTTTGAGTTTGTGCCTTCGGACAAGGGGACCGACCTGATTTGCACGCATCAGGGTGTTTTCTTTGAGGGCTCAGGCGGCCCTGAGATGCGCGAGGCCGGCTGGCGCAGCCTGTTCGAGCGGCTGGCGAAGGAGCTGGCGGAGTAGCGTGGAAAGGCGGTGAAAGGAACCATGCCGGATTCTCACATCGATATTGACCGCCTGTTTCATGCCTTGGGCGACCGCACGCGCAGGGCGATTCTGGACAGGCTCAGCGACGGTCCCATGTCTGTATCGCGGCTGGCGAAACCATTGGGCATCACGCTCACAGCCGTGGCGCAGCACCTGCAGATACTCGAAGCGTGCCGGCTGGTGCACACAGAAAAGCTGGGACGCGTGCGCACCTGCCGCATTGAGCCAGCGGGCTTCTCGGCGCTGGAGCAATGGATTCGCGATCATCGCACAGCGTGGGAGCGCAGGCTGGACCGGTTGGGCGAGTTACTGGCCGAAGAGGACGACAAAGGTTAAGCGGCGGAAGGCGCATCCCGGGCGCGTAATCCGGTTGGCTGCACACGATGAAGAAGGGGCAGACGAATCCGCCCCTTCTTCCATGCGTCGCGCAGCAAGTCTGGCAATCAGCCGCGCAGGCGCTTATTCAGTCCTTGGCGTTCATTCATACTTCAAGCCGAGGTCATCGCCCATCAGGCGGTATTCCTTCTGATAGGCGTTCATCTCGCGCTCAGCGGCTCGCGCCCTTTCGGCTACGCTCTTTCTGTTGGGCTCGGCCTTCGACAGCTCCTGATTCATTTCCTGCAGGCTATTCTGGATGCGCTCGTGCATCTGCTGCATGTTCTGATGGCGCTCCTGAATGGCGGCCTGCTGTTCCTGATTCAGGCCCTGATGCAGGCGCTCGCGCTCCTGCTCCATGGTGCGAAGATGTTCCTGCAACTGGGTTTGCTGGCGGCGCGCCTCGTCGGCATTAAAGGTCTTGCCGCTCGCCGAACGCGTCATGGTGCGCGCCTGCGTCCGCGTCTGCTGCATGGACTGATCGCAGGTGCGGTACTGGTCGCGCTGCTGCGTAGTGGCCTGGGTGTGGAGCCGCTGGCGCTGCTGCTGGCGCGCCTGATCGCGCGTCTGGCTCATCGTGCCCTGGCCCGTTCTTTGGCCCGCGCCGCCAGTTGGACGCTGGCCCTGCCGCGGCTGGCCGCCTCCGCCTCCGCCGCCGCCCTGCTGCGACAGGAGTGCGATGGGGGTGAGTGCAACCATCAAAATCACCGGTGCCGAGAAATTCCATTTCATGGCAGTTCCCTCCTCTGGGAGACCGGAATGACCGGCCAGTTCCCATTTCTCCGGAGAGTTAGACTGCGTTGCGATGGGAATAGATCGTGACGGACGTCACGGGCATCGAGCCTTTATCCAGGTGAAGGCGCTCTCCAAGGTCAGGCTGTTGCCGCAAGGACCGGCTCGGCGGCTTCAGCCGGCTCGGCGGCCACCTTGCTCAGGAGCGATTGGACAACCTGCACTGCGCTATAGCTTTCGCGCCCCGGGGCCAGAAACTGGGCAATCGTGTTCAGGTCGTCGCCCACTGTCACCAGCGGCGGCTCCACCTGGCCATCCTTGCGCTTCTGCGCGTGGCCGATATTGGCCAACAGCGCATTGCACAGGCACTTGCGCCCCACGGTATCCTCAATCTTGCCGCCTTTTGCAACGTAGGTGGCCACCGGCTCTGCGGCGCAACGGTAACCGATTTTGCCATCCGGCTGCGCGTAGGGGTCCCGCAGGTAGCCGAGATCGCAGACGCGCTTCCGCTCCTGATAGATGTTCAGCGCGGACGAGGTACCCTCCAACTGCGCAACCTTGAACGGGAAGCCGGTCGGCGAAGCCAGCGGGTCGGTGTAGACATCGCCCGTCCCTTGCAGCGCTTGAGCAAGCAGCCTCTTCTTCAGGTCGGGGCGCATGCCGGATTCCTCGCTGAATGCGAAGGCCGTGCCCACCTGCACACCCGCGGCGCCCAGCATAAGCGCCTCGCGCAGCTTGTCGGCATTGCCGTAGCCGCCTGCGAGCCAGAAAGGTGCACCCAGTTCCCGGAGCGCCGGAATGTCCACCTTGTCCCGCTCGCCGTATACCGGTTCGCCGTCGGCATTAAGCTGAATCTTGCCGCGCGGCGGCGCGTTGTGTCCGCCGGCGGTGGGGCTTTCAATCACCAGCCCGTCCACCCGCCCGCTCGCCCTGCGCAGCATGGTCGCGGCCAGGGTGTTGGAGGAGACGATGGCCAGAAATCTGGGCCGGTAAAGCTCCGGCAACGGACCCTCGAAGTAGTCCGCCGGGTCAAAGTGCATGTAGGTATCCTGGTCCGGAGTGGCGCCCGTTACCGCCAGCTTGTACTCGGCTGGCCGCCCGGCAGCATACATATCCAGCACGCCGGGGATGTGCAACGGAATTCCGGCACCCATGAGGACATAGCCCACACCCGCCAGCATTGCCCCGTAAATGGAGGCCAGATGGGGCAGTTGCACCTTCTCAAGAAAGTTGACTCCCACCGG
>JAJXXG010000752.1 GCA_021781255.1 Acidobacteriota bacterium | reverse complement strand
CTCCGTGCCCGCTGCTACTGGCGATCCCCGTCTCCATCATTGGAGCCATTTCTCTCTCGGCCAAGCGAGGCATCGTCATCAAGAAGCCGGTCATCCTCGAACAGGTCGGGGAGATTCGAACCATGTTCTTTGACAAGACCGGAACCCTCACTCATGGGGAGCCTGTCGTTACGGATATCATCAGCTTCTCCGGCGCAGAGAGCAGCGACGTGCTCGCACTCGCAGCCAGCCTGGAACAATACTCCAAGCACCCGCTGGCCGGCGCCATACTCCGTGCTGCACAGGAGAAGAACCTCGCGCTCCAGCCGGTTAAGGAGATCAGTGAAAAGCCCGGGGAGGGCCTGCGCGGCAACATCGCGGGGAGATCGGTGCTGGTTACCGGCCGGCGCAGCCTCCGCCCTGAGCTGGCGGCGCTGCTTCCCGTTAACGCATCCGGCATGGAGTGCATCGTTCTTGTGGACGATCGCCTGGCTGCCCTCTTCAAGTTTCACGACCGGCCACGTAAGGAAGGCAGCCGCTTCATTCGTCATCTAAGACCTATGCATCATGTCAGGCATCTGGTGATTCTGTCCGGCGATCGTGGAAGCGAAGTCGAGCACCTCGCCGATATAGTCGGGATCGAAGATGCTCGGTCCAGCCTCACCCCTGAACAGAAGCTCAATATTGTGCGTGAGGAGACCGCGAAAGAAGCCACCCTTTTCCTTGGCGATGGCATCAATGATGCACCTGCCATGATGGCTGCAACCGTGGGCGTTTCCTTTGGTCAGAACAGTGATATTACCTCTGAGGCAGCGGGCGCCGTCATCCTCGAGCCCGCCCTTGGCAAGGTTGATGAGCTTCTTCACATAGGCATCCGTATGCGCCGGATTGCACTGCAGAGTGCTATTGGCGGTATGGTGCTCAGCACGGCAGGTATGATCGCTGCGGCTCTTGGCTATCTTCCGCCCCTGGCTGGCGCCATCGGCCAGGAGGTCATCGACGTGCTCGCGGTCCTTAATGCCGTCCGCGCATCCATTCCTTCCCGCGATCTGCAGGACTTTTAAGCATAGGCTCTCCTCAAATGTTCGCGACCTGTCTGTGGTGATCTTCATCACATCCTGCCACACGTCTGGATCGCTACTCTGGCACTACGCGAGAATGTAAATTTCGCTCGGGCGAGAAAACGTCATGCAATCGGAACTTAAACTTCACCGCTTCGTTATCACCACCGTCGTCACTCTGCTGATCGCCTTTATCGCCGCACTGATTTACCTCAATCCAACGCTAGCCAATCAGCGCCTGGAGGTCGTTGCCTCTTTAGTCCTCGTCGTCCTCGTGGCGGCCGCCTTCGTCACCATAGGCCTTGTAGAAGGAACGATCGCCTTTCAGTTCGGCACCGCCCACAAGCGGGAACTGGTGGTCTATCTCGCACTGGGGCTGCTATCCATCGGTACCGGCCTTTACCTTGCGCTCTCCCGCCAGGCATCCCTGCATACGGTGGGTCTGGTCGTAGCTCCTCACGCATTCCTCTTCGGGCTGGGAGAATTGCGCATTGCTCATCACCTGGAGCATCATCGCGCGATCCGGCGGGCGCTCTACCTCTGTGGAGCCTTTGAGATAGTTCTCGGGATTTCACTTCTCAGTGGAGGCGATCTTTCGAACGAGCACATGGCAATGCTGCTTGGCTATGTCGCGATTCTTTCCACTCTCCAGCTCTTGCCTTTTCTCTTTTTCCGGCTGTCTCATCGCCCCCGCCACACGGATTCCACTGGTGATCTCCCGCTCGGCGGCCACTGAATACAGCTCGAAAGCAACTGACCCATCTGCCAGGAAGACCTGAGTGATCCTCATCACAGACTGCGATGGCCTCTGACGCCCAAGCTGGGCGTGTGTCCTGGAGACCATGCCATGAAGGAAACAAAGACCCACCAGTGGAGCAGTCCTGATCTGATTCTTGTCGCTACAAACCTGCACGACGGTCCCTATCTTGTGCCGCATGCCATAGCCCAGGCCAGGCTCAGTGCGGCAAAAGTTCTCCTTGCCTATGTCCTCGAGCCCGAGTACCTTCGCACCAGCCCGACGGAGGGTGCTCCTTTTGTCTTGCCTGGGCCTACACTGCATGCTGCACAAGACAAGCTGAATCAGTTCGTGAAGGAGTTCCAGGCCAACGGCATCGTGTGCGAGCCGCTTGTGTTGAAAGGCCGGCCGCAGGAGCAGATCTCCACACTTGTCAACGAGCGCGGAGTCGATCGGGTGATTGTTGGTACCCGGGCTGCGCAGGCGCTGGAGCGGCTTTTGCTTGGCTCTGTTGCCGAGGACCTGCTGCACTCGCTCGACATCCCCGTCTGTGTCATCGGGCCCCATGTTTCCCCCCTGGTGCGCCAGGAGGGGGTGCCAGCCTCGATTCTGTTCGCTACGTCGTTTCATCACCCTGCGCATCAGAGCGCGCAGCTAGCCCTTGAGCTTGCTAACCTCTACCAGTCGCGCCTCGTTCTGCTCCATGTAATTCCCGCCGGGCAGGCAGCCAATGCGGAGCTGCATCAGCAAAGGGAAGACGAATTGGCGTCGCTCGCCAAGGGAGAGAGCGAGCTCTGGTGTGACCTCGAAAAAGTAGTGCGCGATGGCGATCCCGCCGCGGAGATTCTTGCCGAGGCCAAAGCGCTACCGGCCGATCTAATCGTGCTCGGGGCAACGGGTGCATCCAAAACAGCCCGCCTCGTTTCCGCAGGTGTTGTGCACCGGATTATTGCCGAGGCAACAGTCCCTGTTATGACTCTAAGGTAGCAACACAACTTCACCACCACCGTTGAGCGAACATCGTACGACGGAGCCGTGCCCCGTTTTGGGGCACTTTTTTGGTTTAGGGCCGAATATGTGACTTTAGTAAGTCTCCTGTGACGATATTTCGTCTTAAAGCGTCGTTACCGCTATCAGCCCCTTCCCTGCTAGACCTAATTCTCCGCGCTATATCTTATCTTCAATCAGCAAGATACGATTTTGGCCGGGCAATCCTCATACTTTGGCCGCCAAAGTGTACCTAGGGAGTACAGCAAGAAAGAGAAGTCACCTTGTTAAGAGTTTCCAAGCATGATCACCCAAGCCTCTTGATCTTGAAAGTAGAAGGACGATTAGCCGGACCCTGGGTGGCAGAACTGGAGCAGATGTGGCAGATGCTTTCAGT
>JAJXXG010000544.1 GCA_021781255.1 Acidobacteriota bacterium | reverse complement strand
AGAGGCGATGTATGGCGGATGAATTCCATCGCGGCAAAATACTCGCGAGACAGGCGCTCCGGTTGAACTCTGAAGTACCGCTGTGAATTCTTGAGGCTCGCGTGGCCCAGAAGCTCCTGGAGCACGGCTGCTGACATCCCTGCATTTACGTTCCGCGTAGCAAAAGAATGCCTCAGCTGGTGGACGTGCACATGAGACAGACCCAGCTTCTTGCACCACTTGTCGACGGTGTGCTGAATGGTGCGGCAGCCAATTCTCTTGTGACGGGAAGAGAGGAAAAGAGCCGAATTGCTGTCGTTGAGCCTATGGGCTTTGATGTAGTCTGCCAATGCCTGAAGAGCGGTAGGCCTAACGATGAAGTTCCGACGCTTGCGGCCTTTGCCGACTGTCTCTCCGACGCCGAAATACTGGTCAGTTCCGTCCGGCGCCTTCCGCTTGCGCGGCACAATCGTGTCCTTGTTCAGGTTGCGCAATTCAGAAAGACGCAGCCCCGACTCCACGAACAGGAGGACGATGGCTTTGTCGCGGACATCCGTGATGCCCTGGACCAGCTTCTCGAGTGTGTTGTCGTCGACCGCGCGCGGTAGCTCATTCTGGATCTTCGGCCGCTTCACGGCCTGTACCGGATTCGCAATCCTTCCGTCAGAGTTGACGCGAAGGAACTCGTAATACTCAGAGATAACCGCGAGGCGGCGTGAGATCGTGGCCGGCGCAAGCTCCCGGCCACTCTGCACGGTCATATGGTTCACGAACTCTGCGATCGTCCGTTGCTTGACCTGTGTTGCCTTCAGACCTTTCGTCCGCAGGAATGCTTCGAACCTGAGGAGATCCTGCCGATAGGCGCGCTGGGTCTCCTTGCTCGGAGTCCGAGTAGCGAGATAGTTGAGGAATGGCTTAACGTTCATAAGTTCTGTGCTTTCTTTGTTATGTGAGTGCTATTGCAGGTAAGACCCATTACCGGCAACGTGCTCTAATCTATTGAAACGGAATGAGTTACAGCATCATCGCTGTTCATGGCGGCAAAATCCAAGAGCGAGATCACCTCGTCCTCTTCGGTCTCGCACCTCTCCTGTAACCGCGCATATGCAGATTCATACTGTGCGCGTACAGTGCCCTCAAGCACCTTGATATAGCGCTGCATCGAGTTCCAGCTTTCCCATCCGCCCAACTCCTTGAGAACAGCCAGTTCCATTCCGTTGTTCATGAGACGCGTGGCCCAGGTGTGACGTAGACGATGGAAGTTAAAGGTGGATGCGGGCCCTGGAAGATTGCGCAGTGCTGCCTTGAATTTCGCATCCAACTTGCTGCCGGTGGTGTGAGGATGGAGGGCATTGTTATAGAGCAGGTGATCTGAAGGGCAGTCAGGATTGCGCTGCTGAAGCCAGAGATCGAGGTGCTTCTTCACCTTCTGGTGGTAAGGAACTCGACGGGTGCGCATGTTCTTTGTGGGCAGTCGAATAAAGATCTCCTGCGCAACAGGATCAATGTCAGCGAGGCGGATGTTGCATACCTCACCGATCCGCAGCCCGCATTCTTCGCCGATCGCAAAAGCCAGCATGAGTTGGAGATTGCCAGTCTTCTCAACGGATTGCCAAACAGCGGCCAAGTCATGGTCTGAGTAAGGGCGTGGGCTAGCGGGCGCGCCACGCTGGCTGTGAATTCGGGGGATCACCGGGTTTGGCCGCTTCAACCGTTCCTCCCCCGTCAACCAGCCGAAGAACGTTGACAGGTGTCCGACGAAGTTGCGGCAGGTCAATCCGCGTTCACGTTCATGCGCGATGAACCTGGTGATGACCGAGGGGCCAATTTCTTCAAGATCGGAGATCCGCTCGCTTTGGTTCACGAAGCGAAAGAATTTCCCCAAACTGACACGGACTGTGGGAAGCGTGCCCGCCCTGTACATGTTGCCCGCTGCCGAGCGCATGTATTCTTCGATTAAGGGACGAAACGGTCCAGTGGGCGCGAGAACCCGTTCCGTCTCGAATGTCACTCTGTGGGCATTGCAACAGAATTTCTTCTTTTCTGCCTTGTCCTTACGACCCATGATCGGTCCACCGCAATGCAGGCATGTTCCGATGAGATATTTTGTTGCGGCGTCGCGGTTCAGGCACTTCTTGCTGCAGAATGCACGAGAGCGTTGTGGCGCATAGTCACCGGCCGGAAGAATGTTTTTGCACCCCGGCCCCTCGCACGGAGTGGCCTCAAAGTGGACCTTGGGCGGTCTGCGGGTTGCCGTGAACCGGCCGGAGAATCGCGCCAGAATCTCTGAGTCATATCCCGGGGTCTCATAACCCCGGGAATCGGTGTTGATCACTTTCAAGTTATTCCTCCCGGCCGCCCTTGTAGGGGGCCTTTACGTCTTTTGGGTTCGTGTCACCATTGATGGCGTCTGGCGGGTTAGGGTCCGTCATCATTTCGCGATGGAACCGATGGGCCACGGGATTTCCGCGGTCGTACCGGTCAATTGATGCGAGCCAACCGAAAAAGCTCGACAGATGGCCCAGGAAGTTGCTGCTGCGGTACCCGTGGCGGCGAAGCCACTTGATGTAGCAAGTAATTGTGCTGGGCCGGATGAGGTCAAGGTCATTGAAACCAAGTTCTTTGTTTACGAAACGCATGAATCCCGCGAGGCTGCACCGCACTTGCGTGCAGTAGCCGGGCCGGTAAATGCGCGGGGCGACCTCGCTTAGGTAATCCTCCAGAAGGCTGCGGAACGGCCCGGTCCCACCGAGAAGGATTTCTTTTCGGTGTTCGCTTCCGGTTTTGTAGCCGCAGCGGATTCTGACATCAGCGCGCTTTTCGGGTAGTGCAGTCGGAGGTCTTTCAATTACCCACAACTCCCACCTGACACTGGAAGGTTAATGGCGCTTCGTATACTGGCTCAAGTCAGTCACTTACGGTCGGCCATGCCTTCGTGGCGAACTGTTAAGCATGAAGAAACCGAGGGGTGTTCACGCCGCACAGTGCCGTGACTTTTCGGGGTCTCGGTCGAGGGAGTGGATAGACAATGAAGTGGTGGGAAGTGAGTTCGACGATGTTCGCCATCGCAAGCGGCTCCGGCAGTTGCTGGAGCAGTTTTCGGACAGAGTGGGCTCCACCACGCCATGGGCGTCGCAGGACTGGGCCAACACGAAGGCCGCCTATCGCTTCTTCGCCAATGAGCG
>JAJXXG010000787.1 GCA_021781255.1 Acidobacteriota bacterium | reverse complement strand
ATCGTCATCCCGGGTCAATAAAGTCGCATTTACCGGTGAAACGACCACTGGCCGGTTAATCATGCAGTATGCTTCGCAGAATATTATCCCGGTCACCCTTGAACTGGGCGGCAAGTCTCCGAATATCTTCTTCGCCGATGTCATGAACGAAGATGACGATTTCTTTGATAAGTGCCTGGAGGGCTTCGCGATGTTCGCCCTGAATCAGGGCGAGGTCTGCACATGCCCATCTCGCGCCCTCATCGAGGAGTCAATCTATGACAAATTTATGGCAAGAGCCACGGCCCGGGTGAAGGCGATACGGCAGGGCAATCCACTGGACAAAGAAACGATGATCGGGGCGCAGGCCTCAACGGAACAGATGGAGAAGATACTTTCCTACTTCGACATTGGAAAGCAGGAGGGCGCAAAGGTGGTTACTGGAGGCAAGCGCTCCGAAGCTGGTCCAGCGGGAGGATTCTATATTGAACCGACGATCTTCGAAGGGCACAACAAGATGCGAATCTTCCAAGAAGAGATTTTCGGTCCTGTCGTGTCTGTAACCAGCTTCAAGAACGAGGAAGACGCGTTGAGCATTGCGAACGATACGCTCTACGGGCTTGGCTCCGGTGTGTGGACTCGCAATATCAATCGCGCGTACAAGTTTGGCCGGGGCATCCAGGCAGGACGCGTATGGACAAACTGCTATCACTTGTATCCTGCGCATGCGGCATTTGGAGGGTACAAGCAATCGGGCATCGGCCGCGAGAATCACAAGATGATGCTTGAACACTATCAACAGACGAAGAATCAACTCGTCAGCTATAGCCCGAAGGCGATGGGATTTTTCTAACCACAACATCAGATATTTTCGGATGCCTGGCTCCTGCGCGAACAGGCATCCGGAAGCACATAGTTTCGACCAACCTCTATGCCTCCACCACAAATTCTCGTAACACCGGCGGCGGAAGCCCTCATTGCAAAACTCCGCGCGAAGCATGGCCCGCTCATGTTTCACCAATCCGGCGGATGCTGCGACGGATCTTCGCCGATGTGTTTTGCTCAGGGCGAGTTTCTGCTCGGCGACAGCGATCACTTCCTCGGCACGATTGCTGAAGTGCCCTTCTATATGAACCAATCCCAGTTCGAATACTGGAAACACACACAACTCATTCTGGACGTGGTTCCTGGACGCGGAGGCATGTTCTCACTGGAGAATCCCGAGGGAGTGAGGTTTCTCATTCGGTCGCGCGTCTTCACGCCGGACGAGATCAACGAGCTTCGCGAGGCGAATCTGATCTAAAGTCTGAACACTCAAACCGCCTCGCTGAAAAGCTCGTCCTTCTCAGGGCTGAGCGTAGTAGCCAGTGCGGGTGCGAGCTGTGAGTCCTGGCTTGTCTACTTTTACCGAAATATCCCGATAGTCATTCGGGTGTTCTGCAGCGGGCGAGTTGATTTTAAGGATGTAGAAGGCATCGGCGTCAGAAGCGGCGGTTGCAATCTCCCCGGCAACATCATTACTCGAGTTGAGAACCCGGCCTCCTGACTGCAACGCGAGCACCTGCAAGGCGAGATTGCCAATCTGCATCTTCTTGGCGGAGGGAACGCCCTTGGTGAACTCCTCATAGAAGGTAGTGCGATAGCTCACACCATCGGCGGTGCCTAAGGGATCTACGCTGGAAAGCGTAATTCGAGCCTTGCGCAGCGAAGCTGATAGGCCTACGAGAGAAGCAAAAAGCCCTTCCTGATCCTTATAACTAAGCTCCACCTCCGGGCCCGACAGGAGAGGCCAGCCGGGGGATATCCAGATGAGAAGCTTGCGACCGGGACGGGTCTGCTCATAGGCAGCAAGGCGTTCCAGCCCGCTCGCAGAGAGCTGGAACTCTTCCGTCCATCCATAAAAGCCGGCCTCGCGGCCGATGTCACGGATAGCAATCTCTGCCTTGTCGAGAAAAGCAGCAAGCTGGTTGCCGTCACGAGAGGCTCGGGGAGTTATCTGGATGCCTTTGTCCCCAAGGATAACCAGCGTGATGGGCTGGCTCAGCTTGCCGTTGTTCCGTTTGAGGAATTGATCGACTTGCTGGCGCTCATAAGCCACATTGCTAAAGCGCGTGTTTACGGTATCGATGAGGAGTATCGTTTCAATGGGCGCTGCACTGGTAGCGGTTGCCTCCACTGCGCGGAAGCTGGTGATGGGTTGCTGCTTTTTGTCCATGTAGACAGTGAAGTCCTGCTGCTGAAGTCCACTGATAGGCTTGCCATTATGGCCGGATACAACCACGTCGAGATCAAGAGTACCTGCCGTCGAGACCGGAGCAGTTATTGGAACGGAAGATTTGGGGGCAGCGGCTGCTACTTGCGCGGTGGCAAGTGTGGCGCTAACAGAGAGAGTGCAGACAGCCAAGGCAAGACGCCTGGAATAGCGCATGAATAAGTCTCCAGTCTATATAGACGCAGATTATCTTATCTGTGAGATGCCTAGCATGTATAAAACATTTCACGTCCGTACACGCCTGCGCTGCAACAGGAGATGGAACCGAGAACAGAGTAATGGTAGCGCTTTCATCTAACAGGCACATTTGCCAGCAAGGGAACCCATATCTATGACTTTCAGCGGTACGACATCCAGGCCCCAAGAGCCCGCGATTCCTAAGACAACGGCAATCGATCCCGATGCGGCGCTCACGGGCCTGTCGAGCGCCGAGGCTCGAGAACGATTGAAGCAGGTAGGGCCAAACTCCATGGCGGAGACGAAGTACCACCCGCTGCGAAGAATCATAGACAAGCTGTGGGCCCCGGTTCCATGGATGCTCGAGGCTGCGATCCTTCTTCAGCTCGTGCTGCATAAGTTTACCGAGGCAGCTGTTATAGCGTCCCTGCTTCTGTTCAACGCCGCCCTTGGTTTCTTTCAGGAAGGAAAAGCACAGGCGACGCTCGCAGCCTTGAAGTCACGGCTGGCACTGAATGCGTCTGTCCGGCGGGATGGTGTCTGGATTATCGTACCGGCGGCCGAGCTGGTGCCTGGTGACATAGTCAAACTGTCGCTCGGCGCCGTCGTTGCGGCAGATGTCAGGATCATCGATGGTTCGGTTCTTCTGGACCAATCCATGCTCACGGGAGAATCCGTACCCGTGGAGTCGGGCGCTGGCACAGAGAGCTACGCAGGAGCCCTTGTGCGGCGCGGCGAAGCCACAGC
>JAJXXG010000658.1 GCA_021781255.1 Acidobacteriota bacterium | reverse complement strand
AGAGCGAAAGAGAACGAACCCGTCGGAAACCCACGTTCCCTGCTCCACAGGCCTTTTCAGGGAAAACCAGTAGACTTTGGCGGAGGTCCGCGGTGCTGCCGCCGCCGCACGCGCGTCATCCGCATTTAATACCGCAAAATCTTCAAACGATTGTGCAGCAAAAATGCGCTCTTTGGCCCTCGCATAATTCTCAAACGTCCCGTGACGGTCGAGGTGATCCGGCGTGATGTTGAGAATGACAGCAATGTTGGGATGAAACTGCTCGGTGCTCTCAAGCTGGAAGCTGGAAACCTCCAGAACGGACCACGTGTCATCCTTGCTTTGGTCGATGAGCGCGATTACGGGAACGCCAATGTTGCCGCCAACCAGAGTGGGAAAGCCTGCCTGGGTGAGAATGGCGCCCAGCAATGATGTGGTCGTGGTCTTTCCGTTTGAGCCCGTGATAGCCGCAGTCTTCCCTTTCAGGAAGCGTGCGGCTAGCTCCAACTCGCCGATAACAGGAAGGCCGAAGCTCTTCACCTGGGCCAGTTCCGGCGTATCGAGAGGCACTCCGGGACTGACGACGATGAGATCCTGACGACGAAATGTAAGCAGGCCATGCCCGCCGGACTCCACCATGATGCCCTCTTCAAGCAGCGCGGGAATATCCTTGGCCAACGCTTCGGCGCTTCGCACATCAGAGACGGTGACCTGAGCTCCACACCTGCGCAGAAAGAGCGCTGCCGCCAGGCCGGATTTTCCCAATCCGACGACCAGAACCTTTTTGCCCTTCAAATCCATCATCGAAATTGTTCCTCAAGTCCGGCCCGGGGACTCCTCTATTTTGCACCGCGCGGGTGGTGGGCTGTCTGGCTGTCAGCGCAGTTTCAGCGTGGTGAGTGCAAACAAAGCAAATACCAGCGCGCCAATCCAAAAGCGCACAATTACCTTCGACTCGTCCCAGCCCAACTGTTCAAAGTGATGGTGCAGGGGCGCCATCTTGAAGATTCGTTTCTTGTTGCGAAACCGGTAGCTGCCCACCTGCAGCACCACTGAAACGGCTTCCAGAATAAAGATTCCTCCGATAAACGGCAGCAGCAGTTCCTGCCGGATAATGACGGCAACCGTTCCGATGGCGCCACCAAGAGCAAGCGAACCAACATCGCCCATGAATATCTCCGCCGGATGCGCGTTGTACCAGAGAAACCCTATGGAGGCGCCGACCATCGAGCCACAAAAGACACTTAGTTCACCAACCATAGGCATACGCTGCAATTCCAGATAATCGGCGAAGACCACGTGGCCGCTGACATAAGTGAGCACGGTCAGCGCGCCAGCCGCAATGATGGTGCAGCCGATGGCCAGGCCGTCCAGCCCGTCGGTCAGGTTGACAGCATTGGTGGAACCCATGAGGACGAAAACCACGAATGCAACAAACGGCACAAATGCGAGCAGGGCAAGGTGCGGCAGAGTGACCGGCCACCAGTGCCAAAGCAGGTCAGGATGCCAGTTCTTGATGAACGGCACCGTGAGCTGCGTGGAAAACATTGTGAACTGAGAGAGCGCCACCAGTTCCACCGCCACGGATGCGGCGGCCATAGCCTGCCAAAAGAGCTTGGCCCGCGCAGTCAGTCCAAGGCTGCGCCGGTTCACCACCTTGATGTAGTCATCCGCAAAGCCAATGGCACCGAAAAATAGCGTGGAGAGAACGGTAATCCAAACAAAGGGATTGGCTGGATCGGACCAAAGGATTGTAGGCAGAACAATAGCGATGACGATGAGCACGCCACCCATCGTCGGGGTGCCGGATTTCTTCTGGTGCGATTGCGGCCCTTCTTCACGAATATATTGACCAATCTGAAACTCGCGAAGTTTCTGGATGACATACGGGCCGATGATGAGCGCAATCAGCAGAGCCGTGAGCGAAGCAAAAGCCGTCCGAAAAGTGAGATAGCGAAAGATGCGGAAGGGGTGAAAGAACGGATATAGCTTTTGGTAGAGCAGCCAGTAGAGCAAAGGGCCTCCAAAGCCGGATGTGGGCCAGTTTCAGGATGATTTTACAAGGCCGACGCGCGCGCTGGAGCCGATTGCCGGTGCCTCAGCGTGCACCCCTCATTTGCCGATGCAGCTCTGCCTCAAATGCGTGTTCGCGATCAGTCACGTAAGCTCGATAGCCAGCAGGATCAATAAATGCGCTACGATCGCCGGCCTTCCAGCGCGCGTACTTTTCCGTCAGACCGAAATAGCCTCCATGCGCGCCCAGAAAGATGTCGCAGGAGAGCCGATTGAGCACCTCGAACTGGTGCTGAAAATCCGAGACAATCTGCGGATAATTCTCATTGCCAACCAACCTGTAGCCGGGATTTACATTGGGGCTTCCGACAATGACCACGTGCAGCATCCGCTCGCCCCGCGGTTCGTCCAGAGTCCACGTTGTTGTGCCCTTTGTGTGCCCCGCTGTCAGATGAGCAGTGAGCACAGTACCGCCTAATCGAACAGTATCCCCATCGTGCAGAATACGGTCCACATGCGCCGGTGGGAACCACATGGTCTTGTCGTGCGCGTAATGAAAGTCTGTGCGCCCGCCGGATTCCACCACCGAAACATCTTCGGCCATCACCTCGTACTTTGCTCCCGTCAGCCCCTTGATTTCCGCGCTCCCGGCACAGTGGTCATAGTGCGCGTGGCTGATGAGCAGAATCTTGATGTCGCGAAAATGGAAGCCGAGCGACTCGACACTTTTTCGAATCAGCGGAACAGATTGCGTCAAACTGCTGTTGATGAGAATGTCGCCTTTGGGCGTGACGATGAGATAAGACGCAAGGTCGGCACTGCCGACATAGTAGAGATTTCCCGCTATGCGGAATGCCGGGAAAGGCTTGATCCATGTCGAATTCACCTTCGCAGCAAGGGGGAGAGCCGGCATCAGGCAGATGAGTCCAATGAGCCGCCTGAGTATAAGTCTAATCGGCACTTCAAATTCACCCTTCACTTTGCTCCAGCCACCATTTCAATTGCTCGCTCCAGGTGAACGCCACGCGAACCCTTGACCAGGGCCACGTCTCCCTTGCGCAGATTCTTCTTCAGCCATTCCCCCGCCGACTCAGCATTTTCAAGAAAGGTCGCGGTCACTCCGCCTTCCGCAGCCGCTGCGACAAGGTGCTTCGCATTTCCGCTAACGCCAACCACGATGTCAAGC
>JAJXXG010000385.1 GCA_021781255.1 Acidobacteriota bacterium | reverse complement strand
TGATATTCGCGGGCTGGAAGTTCTTGGGGTCGGCGTGGGTAATGTAGTGCATCAGCGAGCCCAGCGCCGTTCCGCGCGGAATCGGCGTCGGCTCTACGCCGTGTGCCAGGGCTGCTGCGTAAAGCCCCGCCAGCATGCCTGCCGCGATGGATTCGGTATAGCCCTCCACGCCGCAGATCTGCCCGGCGAACAGGATTCCCGGCGCGCTCTTCAGGCGCAGCAACTCGTCCAGAAGAACGGGCGCGCACAGGTAGGTGTTGCGGTGAATCTGGCCGTAGCGCAGGAAACGCGCGTTTTCAAGGCCCGGAATGAGCCGTAGCACGCGTGCCTGCTCGCCCCATTTGAGGTGGTTCTGGAAGCCGACCAGGTTGTAGCTGTCGGCGCGCAGGTTCTCCTTGCGCAACTGCACGACGGCCCAGGGTGTTTTGCCGGTGCGCGGATCGCGCAGGCCTACAGGCTTCATGGGACCGAAGCGCAGCGTATCGCGGCCACGGCGGGCCAGCACCTCAATCGGCAGGCAGCCCTCGAAGTAGTCCAGTTTTTCCCACTCCTTCGCTTCCGCAGGCTCGGCCGCCAGCAGCGCGTCCAGAAAGCGGTCGTACTCCTCGCGCGACATGGGGCAGTTGATGTAGTCGGCAGTGCCTTTGTCCCAGCGCGCTGCAAAGTAGACGCGCTCCATGTCGATGCTTTCGGCGTCCACGATGGGCGAGATGGAATCGTAGAAGGCGAGGTGCCCGGAGCCGGTAAGGCGCTCGATCTCGCGGCTCAGCGCGCCGGAGGTGAGCGGCCCCGTGGCCACGATGGACAGCGCGTTGCCATCGTCCTGGGCGAGACTCGTAACCTCTTCGCGGATGACCCGGATGCGCGGCTGGGCGGCGATGGCCTCCGAGATCCGCCGGGAAAACTCGACGCGATCGACCGCCAGCGCGTGGCCTGCCGGCACAGCCGTCGCGTCCGCGAAGTGTAAAAGCGCGGAGCCGCCGCGGCGCATCTCCTGCTTCAGCAGCCAGGGCGCGGTATTGGGCGACTCGCTCTTGAGCGAGTTGGAGCAGACCAGCTCACCAAAGTCAGTGGTCTGGTGCGCGGGGGTGAGACGGGGCTTTCCATCCACCATTGTCCGCATCTCGTAGAGTTCGACCTCGCAGCCGAAACGCGCCGCTGTGAGAGCTGCTTCAGGACCGGCCAGTCCTCCGCCAATCACGCGGACCCTCACTGAGCCGTCTCCGCATCGGCGACGGGTGCCGCTGCTCCCCGGGCGAGGCGCGACAGGGCCGGGCCGCTTACGCGCACATTGCGCCACTCGTCGAGGAACTCGGCGCCCATGGCGCGGTAGAAGTCAATAGCTGGGGTGTTCCAGTCGAGGACCTCCCACTGCAGGCGCTCGCAGCCGTTTTCTACCGCGAAGACAGCGACCCGTTGCAGCAGGGCTTTGCCGATGCCGAGGCCGCGGAAGTGGGGCTCGACGAAGAGATCTTCAAGGTAGATGCCCGGGCGGCCCTTCCAGGTGGAGTAGTTGAAGAAGAGCAGGGCGAAGCCGGCTGGATGGCCATCCTGCTCGGCAAGGAAGCAGTGGTAGAAGGGGCGAGGCCCGAAGCCGTCGCGGAGCAGGCCTTGCTCGGTGGCGGTCACCTCCCCTGGGGCGCGCTCGTACTCCGCCAGGGCGCGGATAAAGGCAAGAATCTGCGGGACATCGGCGGCAACCGCAGGGCGAATCGTCAGGCTCATACTCTGATTTTAGAGTGTGATACGCGCCACAGGACACGGCAGACCCTACCCGTAGGATAAAGTGGTGCAGGTTGCGGCGGAAGACGTCGGGGCCGGGCAACTTTCTTTGGACAATGGTTTCCATACACTCGTAGAAAGCGCGGCCAGAAGAAGGCCGTGAGCCAAGCCCCTTGTCTAGGGTACTGGCGAGGATTTAACTTGGGTGTTGTTAAGCTTTTGCGGGCCGCACCGCCGAGTCAGGTCACAGGCAGCATCCAAGGTTCCAAAGCGAGGAGTGCGGCTTCTCAGGATAGCCAGGCCTCGCGCCCTTCCGGTGAGCGGGTCCGCGGCAGCGCAGAAAACGAAGACCGCCATTTGCCGGACAAATGAAATTACGAGCCCGCGGGACAGATAGTTCGCGCCGCTCCAAGGAGAAAACGATGAGACGCACTCTTTCACTCTGGCTGAGCTTACCCGCCCTGGCGGTTTTGCTGGCTGCCGCTCTCTCGCCCGCGTTTGCGCAGCAGGCGCCTGCCGCTGGCGCTGCCGCTGAACCCATGGGTAAAGTTCACGGTCAGGTCATCAATCCCACAGGTCAGCCACAGAGCATCGGAACCGTGAACCTGGCAGCTGCCGGGTCTACCACCTTCAAATACTCGTTCCCTGTGGGACCCGACGGAAACTTCAGCGGTGAAGCCGCTTCCGGCACCTATAACTTTGTGTATCGCGAACCGGATACACCTCCCGGGCAGATGGTGGATGAGATCGAGAACGTCAAGATTGTGGCGGGGCAGGACCTCGAACAGAACATTGACATGTCGCGCCAGGCTTATCTGGACAAGATGACCCCCGACCAGCGCAAGCAGCTCGAGGAATTGAAGAAGGCAAACGCTGCCGCGCTCCAGGCCAACGAAGTCATCAAGCACCTCAATGCCGATCTCAAGGCCGTCACCCAGGACAAGCACGACGTCGACTCGGCGACGCAGACTGCCATGCAGCAGCTCGGCAGCTCGGCCACCAAGCCGCAGATCGATCAGAAGGCCGCCGACATCAAGACGCAGAAGTACACCGATATTGAAACCCTGATGTCGAAGGACACGGCAGCCAAGCCCGATGAGCCGATCCTGTGGGCGAATCTGGCGTATGCGGAAGCCGGCTTGAAGAAATACGACGACGCCATCACCAATTACAAGAAGTCGCTGGATCTTGAAAATGCTTCGAAGAAGCCGCGCCCGGAAATTCTGGGCGTAGCGCAGTCGGGACTGGGCGAAGTATATGCGCGTACTGGCAAGGTGAGCGATGCCAATGCTGCCTATGACGCGGCCGCCAAGGCCGATCCGCAGCGTGCCGCGCTTTACCTGAAGAACGAGGCAATCATCTTCTTCCAGCAAGGCAATTCCGATGCTCAGGCCGCTGCTGCGAATGAAGCGATCCAGGCGAATCCTAACGATCCGATCCTCTATTACATCAAGGGACA
>JAJXXG010001223.1 GCA_021781255.1 Acidobacteriota bacterium | reverse complement strand
TTTGCACTGCTATCTCGGTCCGTCCCGCGTTTGCTGCTGGCCGCCATCCGCCAGCGCCGCTGGCAACTCGCGGAAGCCGCCCTCATGCTCGTCCTCACCAGCCGACTCCTCTTGATCTACACCACACTCGTCGCCGTCGCGGTGCTCGACTTGGCCTATCCGTTCCACGGCTTCAGGTATGCTTTTGGCGGCCTGGCCGCGGCAATCTTTCTGCAGGGCATCTATCTTTACCTGGTCTTGCGACGAGCGCATTCCTCTCCTATCCCATTCCAGACTATCGTCTACATGCCCTTCTACGTTGGCTTCCTCGGCGCCATGCAGCTTGGAGCTGTGCTCGGAGTCCGGCGCCGCACTTGGAGCCGCACCGTCCGTTGAGTGTGCACTCCATGACGCCCAAATCCTTCATCTCGGTCATCCTTCCCGTCCGGAACGAAGCGCTTGCACTGCCGTCCCTGCTCGAGTCTTTGGTACTTCAGGACTATCCGCGTGACGCGTTCGAAATCATTGTCGCCGACGGCCGATCAACCGACCAGACCCGAACTGTAGTCCGCGATTTTGCTGCTCATGCAGAGGTCCCGGTCCTACTCGTAGAAAATCCTGGCATCCGCTCCAGTGCAGGGCGAAATGCCGGGGTCGCCGCATCGCGCGGAGAGTTCATCATCTTCATCGATGGCCACTGCCACATCCCTTCGCGGACCCTTCTGAGGGACACCATCGCACTCTTTCAAAGCACGCGGGCCGATTGTCTCTGCCGGCCGCAACCCCTGCTTGCGCCGGCCAGCGCATGGCTCGGGTCCGTTGTAGCTGCAGTACGCGCGTCCGCTCTCGGCCACGGGCGCGATTCACTGATTTATGACCTGACCACGGCCGGTTACGTCGATCCGGCCAGCTCCGGAGCCTCATACCGCCGCCCGGTCTTCACCGCAATCGGCGGCTTCGACGAGCGCTTTGATGCCTGTGAAGACGTGGAGTTCAACACCAGGCTCCGCAAAGCAGGCATGATCGCCTATATCGATCCCCGGCTGGCCGTTCACTACGCACCCCGCTCCACCTTGCGCTCACTGCTCCAGCAAATGATCCGCTACGGGCGCGGGCGCATACGCCTCATGCGGAAACATCGCGACACAATCGCATTCTCCCAGCTCGCCCCAGCAGCCTTCTTCGCATGGACCATCGTCGCCGCCCTTGCGTGTGTGCTTTCTGCTTCCCCATGGCTGCGATGGGTGCTCTGCGCACCGCTGGTGCTTTACTTATTCGTGTCGGCAACGGCTGCATTCAGCCTCTCCCGCAAACATACTGCAGGATTCTTCCTTCCTGCCATCGCTGTTTACTCCGTTATCCATCTGGGCCTGGGGGCAGGCCTCTGGGTCGAGTTCGTCAGCAGCCTCAAAGAGATTTTTCCTGCGAAGGCGCAGTTAGCAAGCCAAAGCACGCCAGAGTGTCAACCCCGCCAGGAGCGCAGCTGACCCATAAAAGTGCTGCAAATGGAAGCGCGCCCTCGACGGACTCAGGGACCCTATGCGCCCGATAACCGACGCATCATCGATGTTGATTCTGGGAATCGCAAAAGGATTGCTGCCCCGGCACAATCCCCCCTCCTCGGTGGTAAAGCAATGCGAGTAGCCGGCCTTCCGGGCGGCTTCAGTCACACGGCTGTTAAAAGCTCCGTTTGGATACGCCAACCATCGCACCGCTTCACCCAGCTCTGACTCAATTTCCCAGCGCGACTCCACAAGCTCCTTCTCCAGGTCCGGCTGCTGCTCCGCGCTCAGCGTGGAGTGGTGCATCGTATGCGAGCCAAACGTGATGCCGTTCCGCTGCATGATCCTCGCTTCATCCCAGGTTAAAATCCGCCGCGCCTCGCACTCAGGAACGCCATAGGCCGTCTCCAGATGGCTCAGCATAAGCATCTTCGCATGTACGGCAAGTCTCCGAAGCGGCGCCGACCAGGTGCGCCGATCGTGCATATCGCCCCCCGACAAGCCCCACTTGTGCAGATCCTGGAGCAGAAGGTCCAAATGATGACGAGCCTCACACCATTGCCAGATACGTGCGAATCGCTCCTCTGGAATTGTGACTCCGTCCCTCATCAGAGCAGGGCACAGAAACACCGTCGCGGGAACCCTGTATCGAAGAAGCAGTGGAAAGGCATAAGTAAAGGTATCGGACCATCCATCGTCAAAAGTCAGTGCAACGCGTTGGTGCCCCTCCAGGTCCTCCGGCTGGCTCAACAGCTGCTCCAGGCTCACCACATGGAATTCCTGGTGCAACAAAACGATTAGCTGCTCAAAAATCGTATCCGTGATCGTGATGGACGGCTGGAACGAACGCCTCGCCTCCTCTTCTGGAAGCACGCGATGGAGCGCAAGAACCAACCCTGTCCGGGCCGACCGGTAGCTCCGGATCAGCGATATGATTCCGCTCTTATCCAGAACGGACGCAACGGCGATTTTGACGCTCACGTTCATCTTTAAAGCGGGGAATGGATCAAGCACCCTGGGATCCGGTACAGGTTCTAAATCGAAATTTGCAATTCTGTAGCCATAATTACAGGAATACTTTGGCGGCATTCCCCATTTGCTTCCATCCCTTTTGGTGTTGTGTGCGCATTCAGCTGCAGTGTGCATTTTCTTGCACATCACAGCTCCTTCCCCTTCCATTGCGTCGCCCAAGCCACGCTCCTCTTACCGGATTTCCTCCGCGATCCCGATCTTGAATCGGCACTTCACTTGCATAAAGAGCCGTAACGGAAACACGAACCCGAGGTAAAGGCATGAATACGAGTCTTGGAATCGAGACCCACCCGCTGGAGCAGAAGATTCAGCAAAGAACCGCCCATGTCGGCGTCGTCGGGCTTGGCTATGTGGGATTGCCGCTGGCCATGCTCTATGCACGCGCTGGTTTTCGCATAACCGGCTTCGATATCGACCCCATCAAGGTTGAAACCCTCAACAGTGGGCGCTCCTATATCCAGCGCATCTTGCCTGAGGAAGTTCAGGACCTGCGCGAGCACGGCTTCTTGGCCGTGAATGACTATGCCGCAGTGCGCAATATGGATGCCATCATCATTTGTGTGCCAACCCCGCTGGACGAACATCAGGGGCCGGACATGCGCTACATCGAGCAGACCGCTCAGGCACTCGCCCCGCATCTTCGTGCCGGGCAGCTCATCATTCTCGAAAGCA
>JAJXXG010001137.1 GCA_021781255.1 Acidobacteriota bacterium | reverse complement strand
TTTTCTCGTTTAGGGTAGGAAACCTCAGCACTTCACCCACCCGTGTCATTCTGGATTCATGAAGCTCGGCATCGTCTCCGACACTCACGGCCTTCTTCGTCCCGAAGTCGCTCCCGCGCTCCATGGCGTCGACCGCATCCTCCACCTCGGCGACGTCGGCAAGCCCTTCATCCTTGCCGAACTCGAAAAGATCGCTCCCGTCACCGCCGTCCGCGGCAACGTGGACCGCGAGGGCGCCTGCGGCAAGCTGCCTGAAACAGATGTCGTCCTCATTCACGGCCATTACATTTACATGCTCCACGACCTCAAAACCCTCCACCTCGATCCCGCCGCAGCCAAATTCGCCGTCGTTCTCCACGGCCACACCCACGTGCCCAATTTCTATTCGAAAAAAGGCGTGCTCTACTTCAACCCCGGCTCCTGCGGCCCGCGCCGCTTCGAGCTGCCGGTCACGGTAGGTGTGTTGGAAATCACAGTCGAGGGAATCCATCCAACGATCATCACACTCGACCCCAAACTGTGATACTGTTGCGCCATCATGAAAACAGGGTTTGTCGTGCTGGCTATAATCTGGGCCGCCCTTCCTTGTGCCGCGCAATCGGGCAAACTTTCCAACTGGACGAAGTTAATCGACAGAAACGAATGCGAAACCGCAAAGAGTCTCTGTTCTAAATTCGTCGATTCCAAAGTTATTGCGCAGCAGGTCGAAGCGCAGAAATGCCTTGCTAATGTTGCGTTATGCGGGAACAGTATCATTCAGCTTGAAGGAGATGACGCCGGCGGCGGATCGATCCGGGGAGGATTTAAGCCGGAGGCAGTCGACGAGGCTCTCGTTCACCTCAATCTCGGACTCAAACTCGCTCCTCAGGACCTTTCAATTCATCAAGGTCGTTTGCACGTCCTTGAAGTTTCCGGAAGGTACGACGATATGGTGAAGGCACTCGACGAGAGCTGCACGATATACAAGGGAAAAGACGCGCTGGAAGCTTGGCTAGCCTATGCCGCGGAACTGAATGACCTTCGCCAATTCCGAGCCGGACTGGATTTCATGAGGGTGCTCGACAAGTACTACCCCGACAATCCTGACATCCTCGGAAATATCGGAGCATTCCTCGACCTGCTTAAGAGAGACGCGGAGGCAATTCCCTATCTTGAAAGGGCTGCCGCGCTTGCTCCGAACGACCCAATCAACGCATGGGATCTTGGCCGCGCTTACGATTATGCCGGCCAGGACACATTGGCTAATGAGTGGTACCAAAAGGGACTTTCTCTTGACACCGACCCTGAGCGGCGCAAAGAAAATATTTGCATTTATGCTGAATTTGTCGAAAACAGATTGAAAGATCGCGATCGCGCCTGCAAAATGGAGAAGCAAAGCTGCCCGGCTGGGCAACAGACCGCATGCGCAGTTCCCGCCCCCCCAAAAATGCCGTAGCAGTCTGAGATCACTGCTCTGTTCTCTGTTCACTTGGCCCCTGTCCCACCAAACGCCCTTGCTCCGCTACTTGGCCGGCGTCGTCTCCACGCTCGGGAACAGGGATGCAACCTTGCTGGTGCTGCGCTGCGCCCAGCCTGTTGTGGTAACCCAGCCAAAGAGCAGCACGATCACGCTGCAGGCGGTCATCATCCACCAGATGGGGTGGGTGGCCTGGGTGAAGCTCATGCCTCTGGCGCGGCTGGTGCTCACGATGGCGCCCGCCAATGCCACGCCCAGCGCCGTGCCCACCTGGCGGCTGGTGGAGGCGGTGGCGCCGGCTACGCCCGCCTGCGCCAGCGGCATGCCCGAGACAGCGTTATTCGTGATCGCCGGGTTGACCATGCCCAGTCCAAGCCCGAAGAGCGCGTAGGCCAGCATCAGCTGCGGTAGTGGCGTCTCAGGGCTGAGAGGCGCGAGCAGCAGAGTGCACAGCAAAAATCCCAGGCCGCCCGCTACAGTCGATGGACGGCCGCCATAATGGCCCACCATCCGGCCCGAGAGCGGCGCCGTTATGGTGATCATCACCGCGAAGGGAAGCGTGCAAAGACCGGTGTGAAAAGCCGAGTAGCCGCGCACCTGCTGCAGGTACAGCGTGTTCAGAAAGAGAAAGCCCGCGTAGGAGGCATAGCACAGCAAGGCCAGAACTACCGCGCCGGTGAATGGCACGCTGTGGAAGAATCGCGGATTGAGCAGCGGCTCGCGGCAGCGCGGTTCAAACACGAAGAAAAGAATCACGCAGAGGCCGGCGACAGTGAACAGTACGAGACTCCGGGCTGAGGCCCAGCCGTCTTGAGGGCTTTCTATAATCGCGTAAGTGAGCGACAAAAGCAGGGCCAGCGCCAGAATCTGCCCAGCGGGGTCGAAGGCGCGTCTGCGCGCAGCCTTTGACTCAGGCACGAACCTGGCTGTGAGCGCTACGGCCGCAACGCAGATGGGCAGGTTGATCCAGAAGATCGAGCGCCAGCCGATGGTCTGCGTCAGCGCCCCGCCAAGCACCGGGCCGGCGGCGAGCGAAATGCCCATCATCGCACCCCATATGCCGATGGCGCGGGCGCGCTCCTTCGGGTGCGGAAAAGCGTGGGCGATGATCGAAAGCGCCACGGGATTGAGCATTGAGGCGCCCAGGCCCTGCAGGACACGATAAAGGATGAGGCTGCCGATCGAGTGCGCCAGGCTGCACAGCAGCGATCCGGCGAAGAAGACCGTCAGGCCCAGCTGGAAGACACGCCGCCGTCCATAGCGGTCCGACATCGAGCCGGAAAACATCAGCAGGCTGGCGAGCACGAGCGTGTAGGCGTCTACCACCCACTGCAGACCCGCCAGGCTGGCGTGCAGGTCGAGCTGTATGGCGGGCAGCGCCACATTGACGATCGTAGCGTCCATGCCGATCAGCAGCAGACTCGCGCAGCAGATCGTCAAGACCACATAGGGATGAACATGCGGGGAAGAAGCGGTGGATTTCTCTCGGCTGATTTCAGTATTGAGGTGATTCACGCGGCCCCTCAGATTCAGTTTGTCATCTGGTTAACAGTCTACGATTTTCCCTATCCCCGCATGCGTAGCTTCACCCGCCTGCACACCATGATTGTGACGCCGCTATTTTAGGAAGCATCATAAATCAGAAATACGCTTAAGATCGCGCTGTCATCCTGAGAGAAGTTTGCCGCGCTTATCGCGGCAAACGCAGTCGAAGGTTCTGCCCTAAAGAT
>JAJXXG010000509.1 GCA_021781255.1 Acidobacteriota bacterium | reverse complement strand
GCGCCAGACGGCACCTTGTTAAAGGTCCACTGGAAAGGCCTGGATGCGATTTACTCCAACCCGCAGAAGTTCCAGTCGGCTTCACTCGCACGAAGCATAAGTGTGTTTAATGGCAACTCGCTTAGCCTGAAGATCCGAATCATTGATGTGTCGCCCGCACCTGATGGAGTGTCGGAATTCAAGCTCAAAGGTCACGAGTGGCAACATGCGTTCACTGATGAAGAGCGATAGCTGACAATCCTGCACACGGTGCGCATTCGACCTCTCGGGCCTTTCCTTTGGCTGAACTTGGCTGCTGATCTATCCTCACTCTGCAAACAAGTCTGGTTCTTTATAGCTGGAATCGGCCACTGTGTTTCCGTTAACCGCCGCCGACTCCAGTAAAGACGACAACTAACTGGCATAAATAAAAGGAGTTATAATTCTGTTCGCACTTATTTTGTAAGCATAACCATTTTGATTCGGATCTGGAACTATCCCCGTTTGGCCGTCGCCGGTTATATTGGGCGAGGCAGTTGAACCGACCTGGCGACTTCGGCAAGGGTGGCCGAACTCACACCCAAGTGACACCCCGCGATCAGAAAGGTTCAGGATGCTTCTTCGCGTGAGCATTGCGATGCTGATTGGCCTGATGGCGGGGTTGATGCCCGCGATGGCGCAATTGCCTGTCGCTGCCAGGCCTGAGCGGCCAACGCCACCGGCACGCGATCCGCACACGGCAGGCTATGTTGCGGCGCGCGAGTTGCCGGATGGTTTGAATGCTCCTACCGATGCCGATGGGAACTACATTCTGGGGCCTACGCACACTCCTGCACCGGAGATGACTGCAAAGCCGGGCGTGCCCAGGGGGACGGTGTACGAGTTCACGATGAGCTCGGCCGACAGCAGGATTTATCCCGGCATAGCGCGGGACGCAAATACGTTTGGCACACCGGACCCCAGGCATCCTGCCAGGCTTGTGGTGACAACCAGTCATCCGGCGCCGTACACGCGGCGGGTGGCAGTGTATGTGCCGCAACAATACGTGCCGGGAACAATTGCGCCGTTTATTGTTGGCGCGGACGGACCGGACCGAATGCTGTTTACAGCATTGGACAGTCTGATTGCGGAGCATCGCGTGCCGGTGATGATCGCCATCTCGATCGGCAATGGAGGCGGCGATGCTCAGGGCAGCGAACGCGGTCTGGAATACGACACCATGTCTGGCCGCTATGCGGAGTTTGTGGGGCGGGAAGTGCTGCCGCTAGTGGAGCAGAAGTACCACGTAAGGTTGACGAAGGATCCGGATGGACGCGCCACGATGGGCGGCAGCTCTGGCGGCTCGTGCGCACTGATTATGGCGTGGTATCACCCGGAGTGGTACCACCGCGTGCTCACGTACTCGGGTACGTACGTGAACCAGCAATGGCCTTACAATCCGCAGACTCCGCACGGAGCCTGGGAGTTCCACGAGCATTTGATTCCGGAAAGCCCGGCCAAGCCGATTCGCCTCTGGATGGAGGTGGGCGACCGGGACCTGCTGAATCCGAATGTCATGCGCGACGGCATGCACGACTGGGTGGCAGCCAACGAAGACATGGCCAGAGTGCTGGCGGCCAAGGGCTATCACTACCAGTTTGTCTTTGCCCGCAATGCGGGCCATGTGGACCACGCTGTGCGAGAGCAGACGCTGCCGGAGGCGTTGGAGTATCTGTGGCAGGGCTATCCAGGCACAGCACCGGCGCGTTGATACAGCGGCGGCAACTCGTGCTGCGATTGACTCAAGGCTGAGCGCTGAGATTGGATAGGAGTGTGCGCCGTTTGTCCCCACTGCCCGTGGACGCGATTGTCCCGGAGATTCTTGCCTCCCTTGAGAAGAATCCGAATCTGGTGATTGAAGCAGAACCGGGCGCGGGAAAGACGACGCGCATTCCACCTGCGCTGCTGTCTGCTGTGCGCGGCGATGTCGTGGTTCTGGAGCCGCGGCGGATTGCAGCGCGACTGGCTGCGCGGCGCGTGGCATGGGAACGGGGAGAGGATGTTGGCCAGACAGTTGGCTACCAGGTGCGCTTTGAACGTGTGGCCGGCCCGCAGACGCGGCTGCACTTCCTGACCGAGGGCGTACTAACGCGGCGTTTGCTCAGTGATCCGCAACTGGCGGGCGTAGACGCCGTGGTGCTGGACGAGTTCCATGAGCGGCACCTGGAAAGTGATCTGGCACTGGCTTTGCTAAAGCGCTTGCAGAGCAGGCGGCCAGAGCTGCGGATTGTGGTGATGTCGGCAACTCTGGATACGGAACCGGTTGCGAGATTTCTGGGAAATTGCCCCGTAATGCATTCGCACGGGCGGATGTTTGATGTTGCGATTGAGCATCTGCCGTACTCGCCGGAACCCCTGCACGAGCAGGTGAAGAGCGCACTGGAACAACTGCTGCGCGAGGGACAGAACGGCGAAGTACTGGTGTTTCTGCCGGGAGCAGCGGAGATTCGACGCGCTGCGAGCGCCTGCGAGCCGGTGGTGCGCAAAGCAAAACGCTTGGTGCTGCCGTTGCATGGTGATCTGCCGCCTGCGGAACAGGACCGGGCTGTCGCTGCCAGCGCGCAGCACAAGGTGATTCTGGCAACCAATGTGGCAGAGAGCTCCATCACGATTGATGGAGTGACCGCGGTGATTGACAGCGGATTGGCGCGGCTTGCAGCTTACTCGCCATGGACGGGCTTACCGACGCTGCGGGTGGGCAGGGTGAGCAAGGCATCAGCGCGCCAGAGAGCGGGCCGCGCAGGACGCACGGCCGAGGGCCGCGTTCTGCGGCTGTACTCGCAGATGGACTTTCAGCAGCGCGCTGACCATGACACGCCCGAGATTCTGCGCAGTGATCTGACGCAGCTTTGTCTCGCGTTGCGAGCGATGGGAGTTGCGGATGCGCGCGAGCTGGAGTGGCTGGATGCACCGCCTGACGCCGCCGTGGAACATGCCGAACAACTGTTGGACAGGCTGGGTGCGGCAGGCGAGGCGAAGCGCCTGATGGAGCTGCCGCTGCATCCGCGTCTTTCCAGGATGATTCATGCTGCGGTGGAGCGCGGCGTGAGCAGGGGAGCGTGCGTGACGGCAGCACTGCTGAGCGCAGGTGCGCGGCGCGAACACAATGATCTGCTTGCGGCAATTGACGAGCCGTTGGATGAACGGACACGGCAGCAGTTACGACAGCTCTTGAAACTTGTGCATCCGGAGAGAGCGCTGCGGCACGATGACGATGCCCTGTTACAGTCCGTCTTGATGGGGTTTCCGGACCGCGTGGCGCGGCGCAGGGTGGGCAGGCAGATGATGCTCGCGAATGGCGTGGCCGCCGAGTTTGTGGGCGAGCCGCCACTGTATCCATTTCTGGTGGCGTTGGACGTGGAAGATCGCAAGGAGAGTCCGCTGCCGCTGGTACGGCTGGCTGCCCGCGTAGAGCCGGAGTGGTTGCTGGATTTCTTCCCGGATCGCGTGCGAGAGGAGACGAGGCTCGTATGGAACCGGCAGGCGGAGCGCGTGGAACGGGTAAGCAGACTGCTGTACGACGAACTGGTGCTGCAGGAGTCCACCGGGCCTGCACCTGAAACCGAAGGGACCGCGGCGCTGCTGGCAGAGAAGGCGCTTGAGGCGGGCGTGGCGCGTTTCATCGAAGCCGATCTGCTGGAGGATTGGCTGGGGCGCATGGAGTTTGCCGGTTATCCTGCGCCGGATTTGGCCGTGCTCTTCCGTGAGTTCTGCGCAGGGTTGCGCAGCTTTGCAGAACTGAAGAGCATGAGCGGTGGATTTTTCGCATGGGCTGAGCAGCGATTGCAGGCGCAACGCCTGGGTGAGCTGGCGCCGCGCACGCTGCGCCTGAAGGTCGGTCGGCAAACGAAGATTCATTACGAACGCGGGAAAACACCATGGATTGCATCGCGGTTGCAGGACTTCTTCGGGATGGAGGAGACGCCGCGGCTTGGCCCGCAGCAGTTGCCGGTGGTGCTGCATCTGCTGGCTCCAAATCAGCGGGCAGTGCAGACGACGACGGATCTTGCAGGCTTCTGGAAGAGGCTCTATCCGCAGGTGCGTCGCGAACTGATGCGGCGCTATCCGCGGCACGCATGGCCGGAGCATCACGCAGGTTGAGTGTAGATGGGGGCTGGGCCTGCTCCCAGTGCTCACGTTTTGGTCTAAGATGGCAGGCGATGCGAATCTGGGAGCGCAGCGCATGAAAGAAGCCGTCATTATCTCTGCTGTTCGTACACCGGTGGGCAAGTTTCAAGGATCGCTACAGTCGTTTTCTGCTCCACAACTAGGAGCGCTGGTGGTACGCGAGGCGGTGCAGCGTGCAGGCGGCCACTTTGCGCAGGTGGATGAATGCATTCTGGGCTGTGTGCTGCAGGCTGGGCTGGGCCAGAATCCGGCGAGGCAGGCCTCAATTTACGGAGGTCTGCCTTACCCGACCGGCGCGTTGACCATCAACAAGGTATGCGGCTCAGGGCTGAAGGCGGTTGCGCTTGCGGCACAGGCCATTGAGACCGGCAACGCCGAGATGGTGGTGGCAGGCGGCATGGAGTCCATGAGCAATGCGCCGTATCTGCTGCAGCAGGCCCGGACGGGATATCGCATGGGCGACGGCACGCTGGAAGATGCGATGATCCACGATGGCCTGTGGGATGTGTATAACAACTTCCACATGGGGACCGCCGGGGAGCTGGTCGCGCGCAAATACGGCATTGGACGCGCAGAGCAGGATGCCTTTGCGGTGGAGTCACACCGGCGCGCGGCCGCAGCCACGCAGCAGGGTCGCTTCCGCGACGAGATTCTGCCGGTCGAGATTCCGCCTGCAAAGAAGGGCGACGCGCCACGAATGTTTGAAGTGGATGAGTCTGTTCGCCCGGACACGACGACGGAGATTCTCGCGCGGCTGAAGCCCGCCTTTCAGGAAGGTGGCACGGTGACTGCGGGGAATGCGCCGGGGGTGAATGATGGTGCAGCCGCGTTGGTGGTGACGAGCACAGAGCGGGCAAGGGAACTGGAGAGGACGCCGATTGCAGTGATTCGCGCTCAGGCGACAAGCGGACGTGAGCCGGAGTGGATGAGCCTGGCCCCCATTGAAGCAGTGCGCAAGGTTGCTGCCAAGGCCGGGTGGACGCTGGCCGATGTCGATCTGTTCGAACTGAATGAGGCATTCAGCGTGCAGGCGCTGGCGGTGATTCGTGAGCTGGAGCTGGATGCCGCGCGGGTGAATGTACACGGAGGCGCCGTGGCCATCGGGCATCCCATCGGCGCCAGCGGAGCGCGTGTGCTGGTGACACTGCTCTCTGCGATGGCCCAGCGTGGGCTGCGCAAAGGCATTGCCGCACTGTGCCTGGGCGGGGGAAATGCAGTCGCTCTGGCGGTGGAGATGCTTTAAGTGCGGAGGCGCGCAGGCAAGCCTTCGGTTGTGGTCGAGAGGCCGGAGCGGGATGCGCTGTGCAGGATTTGTGCTCGTCTCTAGTCGCAGACGAGCGCAGTTTCCGGAAAGGCCGGATACTCTTCTGCCGAAGTGACATCCTGCGCGCCGAGGCCGGATTCAATCTGGGCGGTGAAGAAGCGATCTACCTGTTCGAGCACGCCGGCTCCGGTGCGCTCCTGGTAGATGGCCGCGCGCAGCTTGGCTCCGCCGGGAACTCCGTGGGTAAACCAGGAGGCGAACTGCTTCATCTTGCCCGCGGTCTCGCCGTGACGGGCGTCGCGAGGCAGCGACTGGCTGGCTTCCGCCTCGTCCAGCAGCATCTGGAAGTAGGTCCGGATCATCCGGTACCGGTCATGCACGGTGGGCCGGTCATAGCTGCCATGCGCGGTGTACTGGGCAATCTGGCGGAAGATCCAGGGATTTGCTGGAGCTGCCCGCCCGATCATCACGCCATCGCAGCCAGTTTTTGCAATCATGGCCGCGGCGTCCTCAGGCGTTCGAATGTCGCCGTTGCCGATGACGGGGATGTGGATCGCTTGCTTGACGGCGGCAATCCACTCCCAGCGCGCCTGGCCGCTGTAGCCCTGCTCGCGTGTGCGGGCGTGCAGCGCCACGGCATTGAGCCCTTCGGACTCAGCCATACGTGCCAGCTCAATGCAGACGATCTGCGAGTCATTCCAGCCCAGGCGGAACTTTACCGTGAAAGGAATGCTGACGGCTTTGCGTACGGCGCGCAAGATCTCGCTGATGCGAGGCAGATCGCGCAGCAGGCCCGAGCCGCCGTTGCATCCCACAACCCGCTTGGCAGGGCAGCCTAGATTGAGATCGACGAGATCGAAGCCGGTGTCCTGCACAATGCGGGCTGCCTCGGCGAGTGTCTCCGGATTGGACCCGAAAAGCTGTGCGCCGATGGGGTGCTCGTCGTCGTAGAAAGTAAGGTAGCGTTTCCGCTTGGCCTCGCGCATGCGCGAGAGTCCATCGGCGGAGGTGAACTCGGTCATCAGCAGGCCGCAGCCAGACTGAGCGTTGGTGACGGCCGCTTCGATTGCGGATTCCGCTGGACTGGCCGAGGCCGTGAACAGGCTGGCGTGACGGATGAAGCGCCGGAAGACGGTGTCTGTAACGCCGGCCATGGGAGCCAGCACCGTGGCTGGAGCGACCACGACCGGACCGATGCGCATCTCCGCCGGTACCCGCGCCTGGGCGGGCATCTCGTGTTCCACGGGATTGTCCCAACTCTTTTTCACCGTAAAACCTCTGCCGGTCACTTGCGCTCCCCCCCCGTTGGACGCTACGTTTGGGTGTCGCCCTGCGGCATGGAACGAAGGCAGATAAAACGCCTGGTGTATGCCGCCGCTTCTCCAGCTATATTCAGGATGCTCCAGGTTGCGGCTGGGCGACAGGGTAAATTAAGCATCCGGTGGCCGGCCAAACGAACGTGGGCCTCCGCCTTGGCGGAGGCCCAACCGTACCAACCACTCACTGCGTCTGGCCTACTTGGCCGCTGCCTCGCCGGCCTTGGCGTACTTGCGGCGGAAGCGCTCCACGCGGCCAGCGGTGTCAACCAGGCGCTGCTTGCCGGTGAAGAACGGGTGGCAGACCGAGCAGATTTCCACATGGATATCGCCCTTGTGGGTCGAGCGGGTCTCAAAGTTGTTTCCGCAGGCGCACACCACGCGCACTGCTTCATAAGCTGGGTGAATCTTTTCCTTAGGCATTTCTCGCGACAGACCTTTCCTGCAATTCTTTTATTGTATGGGGATTTGGACGGATTCGCAACGATGAGGGCGGAAAGGAGTGCCTCCCCGCCCGAATTGGTGTTATTGCGCCAGCGCCTTTTCAATGCCTGCTTCCGCCAGAGGGGCCATGATCGCATAGCCCGCGGGGAGGGGATGCACGCCGTCTTTGCTTAAATTTGACGGCAGGCCATCCTCTGCATCCTTGAGCGCGGAGTGGTAATCGACATACACATAACCCTTTTCGGCGGCATACTTCCGGATCCAGTCATTCAGCGCGTCGATTTTGGGCGCGGGTTGCTGGCCGCGATGCCAGGGAAAATCAACGGCGGGAGTCACGGAGCAGAGGACGACCTTGATGTGGTTGGCTGTTGCCAGGTCGGCCATGGAGGCGAGGTTGTCCTCCATCTGCTCCGGGGTCTCGGGGCCGGTGTTCCCTGCGATATCGTTGGTGCCGGCTAGGATGACCACGACCCTGGGCTGAAGATGGATCACGTCCTGGCGGAAGCGGAGGAGCATTTGCGGCGAGGTTTGCCCGCTGATGCCTCGATTGATATAGGGCTTGCCGGGGAAGGACTGATCCAGATGCCAGCCCTGAGTGATGGAGTCACCCATGAATACGACGCGGTTTTCGCCGGGCGCAGGCAGGCCAAGCTTTGCATTCTCCTCGCGAAAGCGGGCCAGCCAGGGAAAGTCCGTGAGCAACTGCTCATCACGCTTGTGCTTGTAGTCGTCGTAGGATTGCTGGGCAGCGGAGGGCTGCGGAACGGCGGCCTTGGTTTCTGCAGTATTGCCGGGCTGCTGGGCGGCCAGGCAGGCGGGAGCAAACAATCCGGCAAGGGCGATGGCTCCCAAGAATGTGGACAGTGCGATTCGAGACACGGGAAAACTCCTGAACATGGATCAACGGTTTGGATGCGCGCTCCGATTGTAGGCAATGCGTGCGCGAGCAGGCCATCGCTTTTCCACAGAACAGGAGAAATCCGCACCGGCATGGGCGCCAGCCGGATGCGCTAGGCTTTTAAGAGCCATGAGCGAATGTTCAATCTGCGGAGGGTTGGGACTGGTCGAGGTGATGTCGGCCACGGGCGTTTGGGTAACCCGCGCCTGCGAGTGCCAGCAGGCGGAGCGTGAACAGCGGCGGCTTGCCGCGGCGCATATACCGGAGCGGTATCGGGAGTGCACGCTGGACGGCTTCGACCCCGCTTTCCCAGGGGCGGACGCGTCCTTGCGGGAGGCGCTGCTGACGGCGCGCCGGTATGTGGATGCTTACCCGGTGGACACGGCCGGCAAGGGGCTGCTGTTCACGGGATCAATCGGCGTAGGCAAGACGCACTTGGCGGTGGGCGTGCTTCGCCGTCTGGTTCAGGAGCGCGGTGTGAAAGGCCTGTTCTGCGACTATCGCGAGCTGCTGAAGAACATCCAAAACAGCTATAACCCGCAGGTGAATACCACGGAGCTGGAACTGCTGAAGCCAATCTTTGCGGCGGATGTGCTTGTGCTGGACGACCTTGGCGCCCAAAAACCGAACGAATGGGTCTGGGACACGGTTGCGCTGATCCTGAACACGCGCTACAACGACCGCCAGTCGACGATTATCACCACGAATTATCCGGATTTGCCCTCTGCGGGCGCGGGAATGAGCAACGCGGAGCGGGCCGCGCGCGAGCAGACGCTGGGCGATCGCATCGGCGACCGGATGCGTTCCCGCCTTTCCGAGATGTGCGTGCGGGTAGAGATGCGCGGAAACGATTTTCGCCAGAGCGTGAAGCGTGCAAGATTTGGCTGAGGATGGGGCGGCGACTCGGGATAGTATGGTCTCGATACGAAAGCCCGGGCAGAAAGGAACCCCATGCGGAAATGGCTCGAAGTGATTGCAGTCGCGGCGATTGCGTTCCAGGTATGGCTTACGTACTCGGCGCTTGCCGGTCCCAATCCACTGCCAAGTCAGATTCCCACGCACTTTGATGCGGCGGGCAATCCGAATGGCTGGGGATCGCCTTCGATCCTGCTGTTTCTCAATGTCATCACGATCGGGCTTTACCTGCTGATTACGGTCGTTGCCATGTTTCCTGCCGGGTTCAACTTTCCCGTACGCGTGACCGAAGAGAACCGTCTGCGGCTGCAGAATACGGCCCTGAACATGATTGTCTGGGTAAAGACTGAGCTGGTGTGCCTGTTTACTGTGCTGCTGTGGTCGATGATTCAGGCGGTGCGTAGCGGCGAGGGGCGCCTGCCTCCGCTGCTGATGCCGGCGTTTATCGTGTTGATCTTTGGCACGGTGGCCTGGCACCTGGTTGCTATGATTCGGGCCGCGGTTCCAACCGCGGAGTAAGTCCGGCCGCGCAAGTCCCTAGCAGCGCCGAGCTGCTAAAATGCCCACAAACTTCCGAGAATCAACAAAATAGCGGCGACGGTCATGACCTGGTACAGGCGCTCATCGCAGCACTGGGAAACGGGCGTGCTGCCGCCTTGTGCCAGCAGTGGGGAGGGGCCAGTTGTGGGGGCTGTCTGTACCATGTCTCCGCCTTCCTGTACCTCGGTGCACAGCAATACTCCACGTGAATACTGTGAATCTGTGCTGATGCTTCTATTTAGATACGAAACACACGCCTGAGGAATCAGACAAAAGATGTAGATTCCGTGGGAGTGCCTTCCCATGCATCTACGATCCGCTTCTGCTGTTGGTTCCTTTATCCATGAGAACGAAAGGGTGCGGGGAAATCCTTCCAGTAAGAGGTGTAAAATCCGCACGTGAGCACTGGTCCGAATCTTGATCTTGTTCCCCGCACTGAGCCGAGGGAGCGCAACTGGTTGCCGCTGGCCATTGCCGCGGGTGTGGTGGTATTCGTGGCGATCGTGGTCGTCCTGATCGCACAGCACGGCAAACAGGCGTCGACGGTGACGCCCATCTCCGCTGCACCGGATGCCTATGCCGCCAATCTGCCGATCTCGCGACTGGTGATGAGCGAGTCCAGCAATCTGGCCGGGGGCAAAGTGACCTATGTAGACGGCCATATCGTGAACACGGGCACTCGTACCGTTTCGGGCATCACAGTGCAAGTGTTGTTCTACGACGCCGCCAAAGAAGTGTCCCAGAACGAGACACAGTCGCTGAAGCTGATTCGCATGCGCGAGCCCTATGTGGACGTGGAACCCGTCTCTGCTGCACCGCTGAAGCCAGGCGAGGAGCGGGACTTCCGGCTCATCTTCGACACAGTCTCTCCTGACTGGGATGGGGCATACCCGCAGATTCGAATCGTCCACGTGGATTCGAATTGATGGGCAATATCACCTTTACCCGGTAGAACTTACCGCGTGCTGTAAAAACTACACAGTCATTTGTGCAGGCTGCGCCGGGGAATATTCCTGCGTGGCAACGAATTATCTTCTAAGTCTTACAAATAAAATGAGATATAAGATAAATCCGAGTCGCGCTTACTTTGGCACGGGTATTGCTATCTGTGATGGCGTACAGCAACAAGGATCGCTCTGCGAATGCGGGGCTGATACCGAGACCAAGAGGCCAAAGATGATGACGAAGGCAAATTCTCTCGTAAAGACTTCATTCCCTAGCCAGTTTGCAGTTCTTCTGCTGGCATCTGCGATTGCAGTTCCTGCGGCGGTAGCTCAGCAGTCCCAGCCCGCCGCTGCACCCCAGAGCAACCCTCCTGCGGCGACGGCTCAGCAGCCCTCCCCGACAACACCCTTGCCGACAGCCGACAAGGAGGGCTTCTGGGGGCACATGATGCCTTTTGCCCGCAAGAAGTGGATTCACAAGCGGATTGATCCCATCACGGATCGTGTCAACGAACTGGACGAAGTGAATGCCCAGAACTCGCGCGATATCAAGGATGTGGACGCCCGTGCGCAGGCCGGAATTCGTCAGGCCCAGTCCGCTGCCGACTCTGCCAACCAGACAGCGCTGGCGGCAAACTCGCAGGCGCAGAATGCAAACGGTCTCGCGCAGGGTGCTTCCAGCCACGTGGACCGTCTGAACTCCACGGTGAATGGTCTGGACCAGTACCACCCGATCAAGGACGTCGACATTCCGTTCCGCGGCGGGACCCCGGCGCTCTCCTCAGCAGCTCGCGACCAGTTGGATACGCTGGCGTCGTCCCTTGCGGGGCACCAGGGCTACATCCTCGAGATGGAAGCGCACGCGCCCGGCGCAGGTGCAGCAGGCATTCAGCACTCGCAGCGCCTGGCTGAGGCCGTGGAGCGCTACCTCGTAACCGAACACCAGATTCCCGTCTACCGCATGCACTACGTGGCCCTTGGCAATGCCAAGGTGGCCGACTCCGGCGATGAAGATGCCAAGCCGGTCCGGACCAGCAGCGTGCACATCCGGTTGATGGAAAACAGTTTGGCGGCCCAGGAAACCACGTCCCCCCAAGGTGCGGTTTCTTCGACGGGTGCGGAGCGGCAGTAAACGCCGCGCAGCCACCCCCCCTGAGGCTCTATCCGCCCCGACGGCTTCCCCCGGCCGTCAGGCCGCCAACCAAGCTCTCGCAACACGAGAGAACCAAGGCAACTTGGCCCCTGTCAAAGACAGGGGCCGTTTTTTTTGTGCGCACGCGGCATCTGGCTATTGGCGCATAGGACGCATGGATCCAGTGCAGACGCGATGGAGATTCCTCGACGGACGGCGTTGCTACCCAGCCTGCGCCCGGTAAAATCGAAAGCGTATGGATACAACAAGTCAAAACCCCGCCGTCCCTGAGACGATTCTGGACGGCAGCCGATTCGTGCGGGCGTGTTTGCGCCGCCCGGTGGACCGTACTCCTGTCTGGTTCTTGCGCCAGGCGGGCCGCTACATGCAGGAGTATCGCGATGTTCGCAAGCACCACACGCTGGTGGAGATCTGCAAGCAGCCGGAGCTGGCTTCTGAGGTAACCATCACGGCCGCGGAGAAGCTTGGCGTAGATGCGGCCATTATTTTTGCCGATCTGCTGCTGCCTCTGGAGCCCATGGGGCTGCCGTTTGAGTTCATGGCCGGCGAGGGGCCTGTGGTGCACCACCCGGTGCGGACAGCCGAAGACGTACGTGCCCTGCGAACCGACCGCGCCATCGAGCTGGAGTACGTGGCCCGCGCCATTGAGAAGGTTGCAGCGCACTTTCGCGACCGGCTTGGCATTATCGGCTTTTGTGGCGCACCGTATACGCTGGCCAGCTACATGATTGAAGGCGGCGGCTCACGGAACTACATCCACACCAAGCAGATGATGTACGGCGATACGGCGACGTGGCGCCTGCTGTTGGACAAGATCGTGGCCGTGCTTACGGAGTATTGCCGGCTGCAGGTGCAGGCTGGGGCGGACGTGATCCAGATCTTCGACAGCTGGGTGGGTTCGCTGAGCCTTGCTGACTATCGCGATTATGCCCTTGAGGCCTCGACGCGGCTGGTTCGGGCAGTGCAACTGATGGGCGTGCCGGTGATTTACTTCGGCGTGGAGACGGCCGGACTGCTTGGCGATATGGCCTCGACCGGAGCGGATGTCATCGGACTCGACTGGCGGCAGCCATTGGATGAGGGTTGGCGTGCCGTTGGTCATGGTCACGCGGTGCAGGGTAACCTGGACCCCATCACGCTGTTTGCTCCGATGGAAGTGCTGGAGCAGCGCGTAAAGGAGATTCTGCGCGCCGCTGCCGGGCGCCCGGGCCACATCTTCAACCTTGGTCACGGCATCGTTCCCGGCACGCCGGTGGAGAATGTGCAGGCCGTGGTGCGCATGGTGCGTGAGTTCAGATCGG
>JAJXXG010001132.1 GCA_021781255.1 Acidobacteriota bacterium | reverse complement strand
TTCATTCTGGGATCTTGCGTCCGCTTCCTCCTATTGCTCGTGGTTGTGCAGGCGGTTGCGCTTGGGCAGTCGGGACAACAGCAGGTTGTGGCCGAGGTAACGTCTGCTCTTCGCCAACGGGACTTCGATGGCGCGCTGAAAGTGCTTGAATCGGCACTGCAGGCTTCTCCCGGCAATCCGCAGTTGAGAGTTCTGCAGGGCATTGCATACGCCGGTAAAGGGGATGGGAAGGAAGCGCTGGCGTCGTATCAGCGCGCGCTCAAGGATGCGCCGGACTACCTGCCGGCGCTCGAAGGAGCTGCGCAACTGGAGTATGAGGCCGGCAGCGCGGATGCCATTCCGCTGCTTGAGCATGTGTTGCGGCTGAGGCCGAATGACGCCACTGCACACGCGATGCTTGCGGCGACGGCAGCCAAGAGCGGTGATTGCGCAACCGCTGTGAAGCATTTCGCAGAGAGTGGAGAGATGCTTGAGCGCCAGCCGGATGCGCTGCGCGCCTACGGCGTTTGTCTTCTCAAGCTGAAGGAAGACGACAAGGCTGCCGGCGTTTTTCAAGAGCTGGTGGCCGCCGCGCCTGAGGATGCGCTCGCGCGGCGCGATCTGGCGGCGGTACAGTTTGCTGCCGGACATGCGCAAGATGCGTTGACGACGATCAGGCCGCTGCTGGATGGGGACCCGGATGTGAACACGCTTCACCTGGCGGCTGATGTGTATGAGGCCAACCAGGACACTCCGCATGCGGTGCAATATCTGCGCGCTGCCATTGTGAAAGAACCGAAGCAGATTCCCCTGTACGTTGATTTTGCCGAGATTGCGCTGAACCATCAGTCGTTTCAGGCTGGAGTGGCCATGCTCGACACCGGACTGAAGCTGCAGCCGGAGGCCGCTCAGCTCTACCTTGCGCGCGGGGTTTTGTATGTGCAAATGGCACAGTATGACAAGGCGGAGGCGGATTTCGCAAAGGCCGAGCAGCTTGATCCGAGTCAGGGGATGAGTGCGGCCGCGCAGGGAATGCTTGCCGAAGAAAAGAACCAGGGCAATCCCGAGAAGGCGCTTGCGAGGGTGCGCGCGGAACTGGCAAAGAAACCTAACGACGCATTTCTCTGGTATCTGCAGGCGGCGATTATCTCGCAGAAATCGCCTGATCCGGGCTCGGCGGAATTTGCGATGGGTATTCGATCGGCGAAGCGCGCCGTTGAATTGCAGCCGACGCTCACAGCCGCGCACAACGTGCTGGCCAAGTATTATCTCGACTCTGGCGAGAATGCGCTTGCGGCAAAAGAGTGCGGGCTCGCTCTTGAGGGCAGCCCGTCGGATCAGACGGCGCTCTATCACCTTGTGCAGGCGCTTCGGAAGACGGGGCAGACAGCCGAGATTCCAGACGTCTTGAAACGGCTGGCGCAGGCGCGCCAGGACGCAACGCGCGAAGAGGGCGAGCGCAATCGCTACAAGCTGGTGGTTGATTCGACGGGCGCAGCGAAGTGAAGCGACGTGCGCGTACACAGCATCACTGTGCAGCTTTACGATTCGCGAGAGCGAGGAGGATAATAAAGGCGTTTCCCTGGCCTCTTATTTATGACTCTTACCCGCCGTTCTTTTTTTGCTCTTTCGCTCTGCGCATACGCTGATCGGCTTGCGGGCCAGATGCAGGGCATTTCCTCACGCGATGTGAAAGCTCAGCAACGTCCGGCGCCCTCAGGCAGGCCGTTCCATGCGCAGTTTACAGATGTTGCGAAGCAGGCGAGTTTGACCGCGCCGGTCATATACGGCGGCATCGACCAGAAGAAGTACATCGTGGAGGCCAATGGGTGCGGTTGTGCCTTTATCGACTACGACAACGACGGATGGATGGATATCTTTCTGCTTTCGGGGACGCGGCTTGAGGGCGCTCCTGCGGGCGCGACGAACCGGCTTTACAAGAACAACCGTGACGGAACGTTTACCGATGTGACGGAGAAAGCGGGTCTGACCGCAGTTGGCTGGGCCAACGGTGTCTGCGTTGGCGACTACAACAACGACGGGTATGACGATCTTTTTGTCGCCAATTTTGGGCAGAACCGGCTTTACCGCAACAACGGCGACGGCACATTCACGGACGTCACGAAAGAGGCGGGCCTGCTGGAATCCGGTCCCGCGCGCTGGGGCGCGGGATGCGCCTGGGTGGACTACAACCGCGACGGGCATCTGGATCTGTTTGTCTCCAATTACATTCGCTTCTCGTTTGAGCATGCGCCTGTTCCCGGCGCGAGTTCCACGTGCAACTGGAAGGGAATCCCGGTGAATTGCGGTCCGCGCGGTCTTCCCACAGGGCGGCATCTTTTGTATCGCAACAACGGCGATGGCACATTCACTGACGTGACGAAGGAGTCTGGCATTGCCGCTGCAACGGAGAGCTATGGCATGACCGTGGTGGCGGCGGACTTTGACGAGGATGGCTGGCCGGACATCTTTGTGGCCTGCGATTCCACGCCAAGCCTTCTCTTTATGAACAACCACGACGGAACCTTTCGCGAGGAAGGCGTGGTGCGCGGTGTTGCGTTGAGCGATGATGGCATGGAGCAGGCCGGAATGGGAGTCGGCATTGGCGATTACAATCTCGACGGCCATCTCGACCTGTTCAAGACACACTTCATCGGCGATACGTGCGGGCTTTACCGGAACGACGGCAAAGGCAGCTTTGATGAAATGACGCGCGCTGCCAAAGTTGGCGTGGAAACGCGGTTTACCAGTTGGGGCGCGGGCCTGGTGGATCTGGATAACGACGGATATCCTGACATCCTGTTCGTCACCGGGAGCGTGTATCCGGAAGTTGAGAAGAAGCTGCCGCAATATCCCTACAAGACTCCGCGGGCTCTGTTCCGCAACCTGGGGAACGGCGCCTTTGAAGAACTGGAGACGCAGGGAGGTTCGGGGATTACCGCGCCGCACAGCAGTCGCGGCTGCGCATTCGGCGATTTCGATAACGATGGCGATCTGGATGTGCTGATTGTGAACATGAATGAGCCTCCTTCGCTGCTGCGCAACGATTTGAACCCGAAGCACAACTGGATCAAGTTCAAGCTTGAGGGCGTGAAGTCGAATCGCAGTGCGATCGGGGCGCGCGTGCTTGTGCACTTCGGGGGCAAAGTGCAGGCGCAGGCTGTTGTGAGCCAATCGAGCTACTACTCGTGCAATGATCCGCGGCTGCATTTCGGGATCGGCGACGCGAAGGAAGTTGACGTAGACGTTTTCTGGCCGAACGGGTTGCACGAGGTATTCCGCAAGCTCGCAGCGAACCAGCTTGTGGCGATACGCGAGACGGTGGGGATCATTCCAGGCAAGGGTTGGAAGTCATAGATTCTTAAGGATAAATCGGCATTCTAAATTGCTTTCCCAATAAAAAAGCTTGACAATTTTGCTGAAGCCTCACTATAAATGAAACCCAACCAGAAAGCGTTTCCTCGACTGGAAGCGCAAAAGACAACTATTCAAGGACTGGTAATCAGGAGGACACCATGGCCAGACGTCGCATGTCTTGCCGTCTAGCGCTGTTGTGCTTGATGCTCGCTCTTGCAGCGGCTCCAGCACTGGCGCAGTTCACTGCCAGCATCCAAGGCGTGGTCCAGGATCCAACGGGCGCTGGCGTGGCCAATGCAACCATCCACCTGACCAACGTCGCAACCGGAGTGTCAAAGGCCGGCGCGAGTGACGCCTCAGGCAACTATCGATTTGTCAGCCTCGCTCCCGGCAACTACAAGATCACAGTTGAAGCCACAGGCTTTTCCCGTGCCGTTGCGGACATCACGCTGCTGACGGAGCAAAACCTGAATATTCCGATCACTCTTACGGTGGGTTCGGTTAACGCAACTGTAACCGTAACCACTGAGGCACCCATTGTGGACACAGCTGACAGCCGCATCCAGATGACACTGGAGAACTCCGGCGTGGCGCAGCTTCCCATCGTGGGCCGCAACCTTGTGACACTTGTGACCATGGCGCCGGGTGTCTCCGGACTTGGAACGAGCTCCTCGGGCAGCCCCGCATCAGGCGTCGACAACTACTCGACCGAAGAGCAGGTGGATGCGAGCGCGAACGGGCAGGGCCAGAACAATAACCAGTATGTGATCGATGGTCTTGACGTGACGAGCGGCATCCGCCAGGGCGTGCTGAATCTGACGCCGCAGCCTGAATCCATTCAGGAGACCAGCATCCAGGTCAACACGTTCTCAGTGGAGCACAGCCGCGCGGCCGGATTGCAGACGATCTTCACGACTCGCTCGGGCACGGATCAGTTTCACGGGTCTGCAGCTGACTGGTTCAACTACCAGGGGATGTTTGCGAACCAGCATTTCGTGAGTTCGAAGACGAACCCCTATCAGCCGTTTCACTCAAACAATATGGACTTTGCCGTAGGCGGTCCGATTGTTCCCCACCGCAACAGCTTCTTCTATTTTGCGGTTGAGCCTCTGCGTTCATCGGCCAGTGCGGGCGGCCAGGTCACATTCGCCGATCCAAACTTCATTTCCTGGGCGCAGGCCAACTATCCGAACTCGGTCGGCACGCATGTGCTGAAGACCTATACGCCCTCGGGCATTGGCAATATTTCAGTGCAGCAGACGGCGGCCGACATTTTTGGTCCGGCGGCTGGCGGCTGCGGAACGACCGATGGACAGAACGGCGTTCCCTGCAATCTGGCGATGATCGACGTGGGCTCTTTCGGAGCGACCCAGATTCGCAACGGCACGCAGTACTTTGCCCGTATCGACCAGGGCTTCAGGAAGGAGCGCATCTACGTCAGCCTCTTCCGCACGCTGTTGCAGACGGGCGCAGCCTCGCCCATGCCGCAGTTCTCGGCTCTGAACAACACGTGGCAGGTTGCAGGCCAGGCCTCCTGGACGCACACCTTCTCATCGAACACGCTGAATGAAGCCACCGCGGGCATCAGCCGCGTGGAAGGCGTGCTTGGCATGGGCGCCAAGGACTATACCGTTCCGTCAATTTCCGTGAATGGCATCAATGCGGATGGCGGGCAGGCGTACGGCGTGGGCTTTGCCCAGGGCGACTTCATCCAGCACAACTGGCACTGGCGCGACGTTCTCACGCACGTTCGCGGCACGCACACGCTGAAGTTCGGTTACGAAGGCTGGTACGGAGACGACGTTGAACCGTTCCAGGGGCCGTGGTCGCAGCCGAAGTTCGCCTTTGACAACCTGCTGAAGCTGGCACAGGATGCCCCCACGAATGAGAACGGCATCATGTACAACCCCGGCACCGGCAAACAGCAGCTCTGGGACTGGGATGCTGCGGCTCGCACCTTCGGTCTGTTTGTTGAAGACACATGGAAGGCGCGCAGCAATCTGACGTTGACGCTCGGGCTGCGCTACGACGACAGCGGGAATCCGTGGTCAAAGAGCGCATCGACTGTGTTCGGCAACTTCTATTACGGGACCGGCACGACGATCAATGAACAGATTGCCAGCGGCTATGCGAAGGCAACGCACAACGCGCTTTTGCACTCGGTGAACAACCTGTTCAGCCCGCGCGTAGGCTTTGCGTGGGATCCGACGGGCAAGGGCAACTGGGCGGTACGCGGCGGCTTTGGCATCTTCAACAACTGGCTGACGTCGGCGAACGTGCAGGAAGAGTTCCGCGGAAGCCCGCCGGGACTGGTGCTTCCGGTCTTCTTTGCGGGCTCGTCCACGCCGCCGATTTTTGGACTTGGCGACAGTTCGAAGCCTCCGTTCGGGTTTACCTTCCCGACGTTTAACGGAGGGTTGAATTCACAAGGCGGCGTGGTGGGCGCCAATTTCTCCATCGGCGGCATCAATCCACTGCTCAAGTCGCCCAAGGCGAATATCTGGTCGGTCAGCGTGCAGCGGCAATTGAGTCGTATGTTCGCTGCAACGGTGGGCTACAGCGGTTCGCACTCCTACGACATTGTCGGCAATGGCAACTCGATTGGCAATGTGTCGTACGGCGTCGACATCAACGTGCTCCCCAACGATCTCATCATCCACGAAAGCATTGCGCCGACGCGGTTGAATCCAAGCTTCGGTTCCATCAGCTACGCGGACAACAATCGTTATGCCAACTACAACGGCGTGTTCGTTGCGATCCGGGGCCGCTTCTCACGCGGCGGATTTGTGGAAGCCTCGTACACCCGGTCCAGTTCGAAGGATAACGGGTTGGCATATCCGACTCCGGACAACCTGGGTCAGTACTACGCACCGTCGGTTTTCGATGTGCCCAATCGCATCTCCCTCAGCTTTAACTACACGCTGAAGGGCCTGAATGACGGCAAGGGAGCGATCGGACACGTGACCGGCGGGTGGGGAATCAGCGGAACCACGGTCTACCAGTCGGGCTATCCGCTCACAGCGGCCAACTACAACAGTTACATTCCGGTGTGCCAGGACACGTCCGCAGGCGCTCCGCCATGTCCCTCGTTTGCCAATCCGGCGGTTGGGTATGCGCCTCTGAGCGGCGACTACAACGCGGACGGCAACAACCTCGATTATCCGGATGCGACTTCGTATCACCAGTCCACCAACAACAAGGACTGGCTGACGGGTGCGATTCCGAAATCGAACTTTGCAGTCCCCAATTTCGGAAGCGAAGGCAACGAAAAGCCAATGAGGTTCCGCGGCCCGAATTTCATTGAGACGAGCACCAACTTCTACAAAGACATGGCCCTCACGGAGCGCCTCAACTTCCAGTTGCGCTTTGAGTTCTTCAACCTCTTCAACCGTGCGAACTTCGCGAACGTGGACACGAATATTCCCGACGGAAGCTTCGGTCTGGCAACGGGCTCGCACGAGCCGAGGTTCTGGCAGGTGGGCGGAAGGCTCTCTTTCTAGGCCAACGTACTACAAACGAAACCTCAAAACCATGCGGCCGGCGTGCAAGGAATATGCGCCGGCCGCAGTTGTTTTTATTGCGTGCAGTTTGATGGCTGTCAGATCGTCTCGCGCCATTGCTTCAAGCTAAGATGGACCTACTGAATCCTGCTGCTTGCAGAGCGGGTTCGCGATGATGATCCAACTGCGCAGGAGAGCGGTTCGCAATGCACTTTTTCAGAAAACTGGTTTGCATTGTCGCTCTGGCAATCCTGGCTTTGAGCCTGAACGCGCAGACCGCCGCAAACCAGGCGGAACCGATTGTCACCGCGCTGGGCCAGCAAGACTATGATCATGCGCTTGCGCTGCTTGGGCCTGCGCTCAAGCAAGCGCCGGGCAATGCCGGACTATGGACCATGCAGGGAGCGGCTCTTGCAGGGAAGGGCAGGAAGACGGAGGCTTTTGCGGCCTTTCGCCGTGCCATCCAGCTTGCGCCCGACGACATTCCCGCGCTGCAGGGCGCTGCGCAAATCGCCTACGATGCGGGTGACCCCGCCGGGATTCCTGTCCTGGAGCAACTGCTCAAGCTTCGACCCAATGATGTGACAAGCCACGGGATGCTCGCGGTGCTCCAGTATCAGCAGGGCAGGTGCGCAGACGCCGTTGTTCATTTTGAAAAGGCTTCCGCGCTCTTCGCCACGCGCGCTCCCGGGCTGGACGCGTATGGGACATGCCTTGTGCGGCTCAAGCAACTTGACAAAGCTGCGGAGGTGTTCGCGCAGTCGCTCGCCCTGCAACCGGATGCGCCGCGGGCGCGGCTGGTGACCGCGTCGGTGCAACTGATGGCGCATCGGCCCGAGCAGGTTCTTGCGACCCTGGAACCGCTGCTGGGCCAGCAACCTGACGTCTCCGCATTGGAGCTTGCATCGGCCGCATATGAGAGCATGCACGACACAGACAAGGCTGTGGCCGCCTTGCGCCAGGCAATCCTGCTGGACCCGCACAATGTGAATCTCTATGTCGATTTTGCCGTGCTCTCGTCGACCCACCAGTCCTTTCAAGTAGGCATCGACGCAGTGAATGACGGCATCCATCTGCTGCCGAATGCCGCGGCACTCTACTTTGCGCGCGGCGTTCTTTATGTGCAGACCGCGCAGTACGACAGGGCCCAGGCCGATTTCGACAAGGCCTACGAGCTTGATCCGAATCAGTCATTGAGCGTGGCGGCGCTGGGCCTCGCCACCGTGCAGCAGAACGATCTGAAACGAGCGCTGGCAGACGTACGGGAAAAGCTTGCGCGTCGCCCCAGGGATCCGATCCTTCTCTATCTCCAGGCCGATATCTTGACGCAGCAGGGCGTAGAGCCTGGTTCGCAAGACTTTGAAACTGCCATGCGATCGGCGAAGGAGGCGGTTGCTTTGCGGCCTTCACTTGAGCCCGCCCATGGCGTACTGGCAAAGCTTTATCTGCAGGCGGGTCAGTTCGTCGAGGCTGCCGCGCAATGCCGCAAGGCTCTGGGGCTTGATCCGAAGGATCAGACGGCTGTCTATCACCTCATTCAGGCCCTGCGGAAGACCGACAAGAAGGACGAGATTCCGGCGCTCTTGAAGCGCCTGGCGCAACTGCGCGAGGACGCAACCAAGGAAGAGCGCGAGCAATATCGCTACAAGCTCGTCGAGAGCGACTCCGCTGCAAAATAGAAGGGGCAGCACGGCGGCTGCCCCTTCGTTGTCTTGCGCCTTTGAATCAGGCGCGCAGTTAAATCCAGACCTTTGACACGGTCAAACTCCTGGATGCGGGCGTGCTTTCGGGCACGTATTCATCGGACGGATATTCGTGTGGCGGTCCTACGCGATTCATGCGCGCGAAGTTGGGAATCGCCAGCATCGGCGTCCCGTCCTGCCATTTGCCAGCGATCACCATGACGCCATCCAGCAGCTCGGGATGCCACTCGGTTTTGAGTGGCGCATCACTGAGCTTCCGGCTGATGTTCTGGTTGTCTTTGGATTCGGCGTTGTAGACGAGCGGGCCATATTGCAGCGCAACCATGCCGAGGTCCGCCTTGACGCGGCTGTCTGCAACCACGCGCTGCGGTTCCATCGGCAGGTCGAGTTCGATGCGGTCGCCTGGCTTCCACTCGCGTGTCACGACGGCGTAGCCCTTGCGCATCTCGGGTGTCTGCTCCTGGCCGTTGACGGCGAACCGCTTCACGCCGCGGACCTGCGGCGAGTCCTTGTAGAGCTTGCTCGTGCTGCGGTTGGGGATGCGGACGTAGACCGAAAATGTCCTGGCCTGCTCAGGATTCACGGTAATTGCAACGGAGCCGCGCCAGGGATAGTTCGTTTTCTGTATGACCTCGACGTTTGTGCCTGCGACCTGGCCAACATGGATGCGGCTGCCGACGAACATGTTGACGTAGAGCGCATCTTTGCTCTTCACGTAAGACCAGGTGGGAATCATGAGCAAGGTGCGCGCAACGTTGCCTACGCAACAGGGGCACGTGTGCCACTTTGCGCGCTCGGTGTTTACAAGCGGATTGGTGTAGCAATAGCTTTTTCCATCGAGCGCAAGGCCACCGAGCAGAGCGTTGTACATCGTTTGCTCGTAGAGGTCAGCATACTTTGCGTCGTGATAGGCGAGGTTGAGTTTGTATTGGAAGAAGACCAGGCCGCAGCTCGAACAGGTCTCGCAGTACGCATTGTTGCGCAGCGAATAGTTTGGTCCGAATCCCTCGGATGTTTCGCCGCTTCCGATGCCGCCTGTGAGGTAGTACTTCTTGTTGACCATGTTGTCCCAGAGCGAAATCACGGCACTCTGATAGTCGCGGTCCTGGGTCTCGGCTGCGATATCCGCCATGCCTGAGTAGAAGTAGGTGGCGCGCACGGCGTGGCCCACGGCCTCGTACTGCTGGCCGGGCGGCAGGTGGCTCTGGTCATACTCATTTCCGCCCCGGCGCGAATCGAGAAGGAACTTCGCCAGTGCGATGTAGGCGTCTCCGCGGTGGTTGCCTTCCTGGTCGTTGACGAAGCGGCCGAAGCGCACGAGCGCCTGTTCCATCTCCTGATGCCCGTCAAACCACTCTTTTTTGCCTGGTCCAATGTTCGCAACCCAGCAGTCGGCCAGCTTCTTTGCGCCGTTGTACAGGCGCAGATCTTTGCCCTCGGTGAGCGTGTAGTGGTTGATTGCGGATTCGATGAAGTAGCCGGATACGTAGCCCTCATGATTGCCGCGATGATCAGGCGACCAGCGCTCGGGCCACTCCTTACGGTCCGCGAGGATGTAGGCAGTCTGCAGATAACCATCCGGCATCTGCGCCGCAAGGATGATGGGAATCCAACGCTCCAGGGTTGCGTGCATGAGCTTCTGCGCCTCGATGATCTCCTGATCGCCCTGGGGATCGACCATGAGCGCGATCGACATTGACTCGACGGTCTGGTGCACCCATGCGTTGGAGAAGACATATCCCTTGTGCCGGCCGTGGGGCTCGCCACGGTTTGCCTTGCCGGCTTCAATAAAGTTGTCGATGCCTCCGTCTCCGCGCATGGGTGCGATGTCTGTTCGTTCGCACATTGCGATGCAATGAGGAATCCAGTTGACGATGAGGGCCTTTGCGCGCTGATTCCATAGCGGGCTGTCAATGGAATATCTGCGGGTATAGACCACGTCAAGACGATCGGCGGGGGGCGCCGGTTCGACGTGCACGTTGATCGCAGGCGGCGCGCCCTTGCCCCCTGAAGCTTCAAGCGCGAGGACATAGTCACCCGGCTCCGAGAAGGTCGCAGTTGTTACCGGCAAATCTGCAGCCGCGAATGCTACAACGCCGGGTCCTGCGGTCTTGACCCAGCGAGCCTTGTTCCGCTTCGAATCTTCGAGCCAAGTTGCCCTTCCGGACAGATAGGTCTTTCCGTCACTGACTACGGAGCGGTCCACGCCAGCGTCAACGACGGGAGGGAGCGCAGGCGCAGAGCCGTAATTAAAGACCTTCCATTCAAGGATGCCGGCAGGGTGGCCATGCTGGGGAATCACCTCGAGGCGCAATTTGCTGGTTCGCACGGGCTCGAAACTTGTGGCATTGAAGGTGTCCGGGGCCAGGCCCAGACCCTGCGGCTTCGAGACGGGCACGTAGTCGGTTCCATTCCAGTAAAGAATCCGGTAACTCTGAGGGGGCTGAATCCCCGGGCCTCCGCTGCCCGGCAGCGCCGCCGGACGGGGACGATCGACGGCCCAGTAAATCTCAACCTTGTCGACGAGAACCGGTTCGCTCCACTCGTACTGCACCCAGGTTGCTTTTTCCCCGGCTGCGCGCTCCGCCCACAGGGCGTAGATGGATTGCGTGCGGTCGAATGAATTTGCAGGAGTGAACCCGTCATTCAAGGCAGAGATCTTGTTTTCGCTCACGATCCTCTGGCTTGCAGGAATCGCGACGCGCGCAACATTGAGAACACCGTCAGGGGCCTGCGCAAAGGCTCTGCTGGTGGACAGCGCAGTGAGAACAGCGGCGCCTCCCAGACCAGCGAGAAACTCGCGACGGTTGGGCTCGGACTGGGGCTCTTGTTCCGGCAAAGGCGTGGGGAGATTTTCGATAGAATCTGAGGACTGTTTGCGATGCATGGGTGACACTCCAGCTCCTGAGAATCCATGCGGGGCCGTCTCAGAATAGGCGCCTGCAATGGGCAGAAAACGTTTGCTAGTTGAGAAGCGTAAACCTCTCGATAACGGTTGTAAAGGGACTGGATGGGGTCAGATCCGGGTCCCTGCTCCAAGTTCTTGCGAGGGTTCTGTTTCGCCCGGACCGTTCAGCGGGTTTCCTGAACCTTCACGACAAAGTAAGTGATGGTGCCGCCTTCGGGCAGGACCATCTGATGCGGCACGCCTGCGGGAATATGCACCACATCGCCCGGCTTCAGCTCCTGCGTCGAGCCGCCCTTGACCGCGGAGCCGCCGATCTCGCCCGGCGCGCTCGTTTTCTGGTCGACGATTTCGCCTCCGGTCAGCAGGGTTGAATGGCCGTCGAGGATGTAGAAGAGGTCTGCAAAGTTCTGGTGCTGTTCCGCGCCGCCGGTGCGGTTGCGGAAAGCGAGCATGGTGTAGTGGTTGGGATACTTCTCCAGCGTTTCGCTGGCTACGCCGTTGCCCTGTGCCGCCACCTGGTGCAGATGCTGCGCGCGCTCCATGAGCTGCGCGGTTGACCAATGGTCGGACTTCGCGCCTTGCGGACTTGCCGCCATGCTGAACAGGAGCCACGCCAAAGGGACGATTGCTTTGGGAAGCTTGAACATGATGCGGATCATCGTAGATCAGCGATGGGTTGCGGGTCTACGCCAAAGTGGGGCGGCATTGGCAGGGTGGATGGAAGCCACTATCGGGCAGGTTTCGCTTGCTGCGCGCCGGCCAGTTGCGAGGCGCGAGAAAAGACGGCGAGCAACATGGAGCGCGTGAGGCGGCCGGTGTTGGTGTTCTGCAGCGAGGGATGAAAGCTTGCGAGGACGCTCAGGCCGTTGGGCAGCGTGTATTCGGCTCCATGGCTGAATGTGAAGCCGGAGCGCGATGCGAGTTGGCCGGTGCGCTGCGCGTGGGCGAGAAGACCGTCAAAGGCGATGCGTCCCAGGCAGACGATGACGCGGAGGTTGCGGAGAAGCGCGATTTCCTGATCGAGCCAGGGCGCGCAGTTACGCAACTCCTCGGGCGCGGGCTTGTTGGCCGGCGGGGCGCAGCGGACCACGGAGGTGATCCAGAGGTCTGTGAGGCGCATGCCGTCCTGGCGCGTTGTGGCGGTGGGCTGCGAGGCAACGCCCGCCTCGTGCAGCACAGGGTAAAGAAAGTCGCCCGAGCCATCGCCGGTGAAGGGCCTGCCGGTGCGGTTGGAGCCGTGTGCTCCGGGGGCCAGGCCGAGCGCCAGCACGCGCGCCCGCGGATCGCCAAAGGAGGGGACCGGCCGGCCCCAGTACTCCCAGTCGGCGTAGGCGCGCCGCCGCTTGCGCGCCACCTCAGCGCAATAGGCACGCAGCCGGGGGCAGCGTTCGCAGGCAATGATGCGCTCATTGAGGACATCGAGGGTGGCGGGGGAAGTGGTCATGACGGAATTCTAAGGCACGGGTGATTCATGTGTGCGCGCCG
>JAJXXG010001086.1 GCA_021781255.1 Acidobacteriota bacterium | reverse complement strand
ACAAGATCCGCAAGGAAAATGCTGTGTCCTAGGCTTGTCAAATAGTTGATATTTGAAGGCGAGGTTTGTCCCACGTCAATCACACGCAGACCCGGCTCTGCCTGTAGCCGCTTGCGCAACGTTGCCCAGCCGCCGGAGTGCCTTGGCACACGCGGCCCGGTCAATCCCTGCGCAGCCGGGTTCTCGTTGCCGTCAGCTCTTTTCTCAAACAAGCGGCGTAGCACGTCCAGATCCTTTTCCTGTCTCATCCATAGCGCAACTAAATACGCCGCTGCGCTGCGTGTTGAGCGCGCGGGCTGTCACATTGCCTGCAATGGTTGCCTGCGCGGTTCAGCGGCCTTCGCAGCGGCAGACAGCCTTTCTCATGCCGGCGTCAATTCGCTTAGGCAGAGCTTCCCTCATGGCCGCGCGCACCCTGCGTCAGGTCTACTTTGCCGCGAAACACCGCGTTGTCCTCCACGGCCAACCGCAGTGCTTTCACGTCACCCTCCACCACGCTGCCCGCGCGAAGTTCGACGCGCCCAGTGGCCACAATGTTGCCCTGCACGCGACCCTGAATCAGCACGTCTTTCGCCGTTAAATCGGCTGCCACATTCGCGTTCGGACCAATCGTAAGACGGCTCTCCGCAAGGCTCACGGTGCCTTCCAGGCGGCCATCCACAATCAAGTCTTCACTGCCCTTCACTTCACCTCGAATCACCACCGTCTTGCCGATTCGGGCCTGACCATTTTCCGTCGCCATGCGTCGCGTTTCCTTCCTTGCATTCAATGAGGCATTCACTGCAGGATCTACCACTACCGCCCGCCCCGCCTACCTTGAGCGCGCATGCAATAGCCACAGCGCGCCCGACCGCACGCCCTGCTCAATCCATTAGTGGCCCTGCCCGAACTATACGCAACCATGGCCTGTCACTTCAATTCCCGCAACCTGCCCGGCCTCCTAGCGTCTAATGGGGAAAGGCCGGCACAGAGCGGAGCGTACAACCGGAATCATGTCCAGGCACACCCAGGTCCTCGGCATTCTAGTCCTGCTGCAATGCGTGCATCTAGCCAACATGGCGCGTGCGCAGGCCGCGCCTGACCTGTCCCTTGTGCAGCGCGCTTTGGCCGCCGAACTTCATAACGCACGCGATCTCTCGCACCCCATGCGCTACATGCTGCGCAAATCCAGCCCGAGACTAACCACCACAAAGGCCATCATTGAAACTCGTGAAGGCGCAGTTGCACGACTAATCAGTGTGAACGACCGGCCCCTCACCGCTGCGGACGAACAGAAGGAACAGGCCCGCCTTGAAACTCTGAGGAACAATCCTGAAAGCCAGCGCAGTCGGAAGCGGCGCGAAGACGCTGACGCGCGGCGTGCTCTCAAGGTTCTCCGTGCGCTGCCTACTGCGTTTCTCTACCATTTCGCCGGCACCATTGAAGGACCTCATGGCGCGCTTGATCGCTTCACTTTCACGCCAAATCCCGCCTACGACCCTCCAGACCTGGAAACTCAAGTGCTGACAGCCATGGCCGGCGATATTTGGATTGATCCCGTCCATGAGCGTATTGTCCGTCTGGAGGGCCATCTTGAACGCGACATCAATATCGGCTGGGGAATCATCGGCCATCTTGACAAGGGAGGATGGATCCAGATTGAACAGGCTGAAGTCACCCCTCATCAATGGCGTGTTGTGCGCTTCCAGATGCAAATGACCGGGCGCATTCTCTTCCGGTCAAAAAACTTCGACACGCTGGAGCAGGAAACCACCTTCGCCCCGGTTCCCGCTGATCTCACCTACGTGCAGGCCATTCAGATGCTCTCTCAGGAGCCGCCTTCATTATCTCTCGCGCAACATTAAGCAGACAAAAGCGGCCCTGCCACGAAGGCAGGACCGCTTCATTTGGAGAGTGCTTTCGCTTACTTGATCTTGATGATGATCATCGCGAAGGTGAACAGGGTGAGCGACTCGATGAACGCAAGACCGATGACCATAAATGTCATCAGCGCCGGACGCGTTCCAGGATTGCGCGCCAGCGCTTCGGTGGTGGAACCCACGGCGCGACCCTGGCCCAGTCCGCAGAGACCGGCTGCCAAGCCCATACCCAGACCCACGCCGACCGGCGCGAGATTCATCACGGCCGTACCGCCGTCAGCAAACGCCGGAATGGCGAAGCAAAGTGCGGCCAATGCAATAAAGATTGTTTGAAGTTTCTGCATAGTTCTCCAGCGCCCCTTTGAATTTGCCGCCAGTGGGTGGTTGAGGCTCACCGTGCTGGCCCCCTCACGCTTGCGGTCCACCGTTTCTCCGGAGCAGACGCGCTCTCCGGCGGAATCGTGTTTGTGCCGGAGCCGCATGGCCCGGCACTGCCTGCTCAGTGCTCGTGCGAAACCGCGAGCGACAGGTAAATCATCGAAAGCAGCATAAATACGTAAGCCTGCACCAGCGCCACCGCAAAGTGCAGCCCCAGAAAAATCACCGGCGCAACAACTGGAATGATTGAGAAGCAGATTAACGTGAGCAAATCACTGGCCAGCATATTGGCATAGAGACGAATCGTCAGCGACATCACGCGTGCAAGGTGCGAGATGATTTCCACGACAAACATAAAAGGGGCCAGCCAGGTCACCGGTCCGGCAAACTGCTTCAGATAGCCCAACAGCCCATGCTCGCGCAGCCCGTGGAAGTTGTAGTAGAGAAAGGTCACCATGGCCACGCCCAGTGGCACAATCGGCTTGCTCGTCGGCGTCTCGATGTGCGGAAAGAGCCCCCAAAAATTGTTGAACAGGATGAACAGGAGCACGCAGGTGACAAATGCCTGGAAGCGCTCATGCCCATGACCAATCACCTGCTCCCCCTGATTGCCGGTGAACTCGTGAACCATCTCGGCAAGCTGTTGCGCGGGGTTCGGCTTCTCCACGGAGAGCGTCAGCCGCACAATCAGGAAAAAGGCAATGAGCCCGCAAGCGACCAGCAATTCCAGCGCAAAAGTGTCATTGATGGCCGTCGCTGGCTCCGCCGGCACGCCCACCAGGTGCATCGCCCAGGCCGCAGCCCCGCCGAACAGGTGATTCAGCAAATGTGTAATCCAGAGTGACTCTTGCATGCAGCCTCAAAAACCTTCCAAGTTTACGGTTACAGTGCCTCAGTCCCGCAGCAGGCGCAACCCCTCCCAGCCAAGGGTCGCAACGGCCAAACGCAGCCAGTAAAACAA
>JAJXXG010000748.1 GCA_021781255.1 Acidobacteriota bacterium | reverse complement strand
CGTGCCGGAAATGATCATCATGTCCGCCTGACGCGGCGACGGCCGGAAGACCTCCGCTCCGAAGCGGGCGATATCGTAGCGCGCCATCGTCGTGGCGATCATCTCGATGGCGCAGCACGCCAGCCCGAAGTTCATCGGCCACACGGAACTGCGCCGGCCCCAGTTATACAGCTCCTGCAGGGTCGTGACGAAGACTCCCTGTTTGCCCAGTTCGATCTTCAGTCCCTCGTCCACAGCCATCACAAACTCCTATTCCCATCAGTCACTGCCAAAGTTATGCCCAGGTCAGTACGCCCTTGGCCCATGCCCACGCCAGCCCCTCAATCAGCAGCAGCACAAACACCAGCATGGCCAGGCAGGCAGCCAGCCCGAGCCCCGAAAACGCCACGGCAAAAGGCAGTAGAAACACCGCCTCCACGTCAAAAATCAGAAAAATGATCGCGTAAAGATAGTAGGCCGAGCGAAATTCCACCCAGGCGTCGCCCTTCGATTCAAGCCCGCATTCGTAGATGGCGTTCTTCAACGCGTTTGGCTTTGCAGGGGAGTAGAGCATTCCCCACAGCCACGCGAGTCCCAGAGGAGCCAGACCAAAGCCCAGGGCGCCCACAAAAAGCACAACCAGAGAAAAATAAGGAGTTGAGGTCATCGTTGGTGACAAGAACCTTCAGAAACAACGTACCAGTTTCAGCCCTCTCTTGGCTAAGTGGATGTGATCTGCGGCACACATTTCGACCCCATTTCCTCCCCGTCCATCCCACGTTGTGAACCGTTGGCTGAAAAATGCCTCGCCAGCCCTTGTTGGCCCGCACGCTCCTTCACAAGTCCACCTTTCGATGGAGGACAATTCATCCCCCGCCCCTGATACGGTTGAACAATCCCATGCCCTCCCCCTCGTGGCGCAGGGGAATTAAAATCGTCTCTGGATATCCGCTTCCCATGTTCAAGACTGCGACGCGCCGCCGGCTACTGACCATCTCACTTTTCGCGTTGTCGCTCCCTGTCACATGGGTGGTCCGCGCCGCGTCCGATCCAGCGCCGGCGCCCGCCACGGCCCCCTCGACTCCCGCGGCCAGCCAGCCGCGCGCCGACTACGGAACCCACATTCCCGTCACCGGCCCCACCACCCAGTTCCATGATTCCGTAGCCGCGCGCTACAACTACTTCTTCGGCAAGGACGCGCCTTTCCTGCCCTCGAACGCCACCTCGTCCAACGGCCAGTTCCTCTCTCCCAGATCCTTCTACACCGCCCAGTATTGCGGCCATTGCCACCAGCAGAGCTACCACCAGTGGCGTCAGTCGGTTCACGCCAACGCGTTCCGCAATCCCTGGTATCTGAAGAACGTAAACATGCTCATCGACGAGAAGGGAGTGCAGTTCTCCCGCCATTGCGAGGGCTGTCACAACCCTGTCGCGCTGCTCTCCGGCGATCTGTCGCAGGGCATGCCCAAAAAGCGTCCGTTTGAGGATGAGGGCGTCACCTGCTCCACCTGCCACTCCATCCAGTCGGTTGACACCACGGGCACCGGCAGTTACTTCATGGGCATACCGGCGGTCCTGGTGGATGAAAACGGCGCGCCCATCACCCGCCCCGTCTCCGATGCGGAAATCCTGGCCCATCTCGACCGTCACTCCAGGGCCGTGATGCGTCCCCTCTACAAGACCCCGGAGTTCTGCGCCACCTGCCACAAGGCCGCCATCCCGCGCTCGCTCGACGACTACAAGTGGCTCCGCGCTTTCACCGTGTACGACGAGTGGCAGGGCAGCAGCTTCAGCAGGCAGTCGCCGCTTCCCTTCTATCGCAAGGACGTAGTCTCCAACTGCCAGACATGCCACATGCCGCGCAACCCTCTGCCGGATGGCGCGTCAGACCCCGGCGCAAAAGACGGCAAGCTGGCAAGCCATCGCTGGACCGGCGGCAACACGCTGATGGCCGCCTACTACAAATACGATGAGCAGGCGAAGAAACTGGTCGACTTCCTCAGGAACGCCGCCGACGGCAACGGAGTCCTCAACGTCGATATCTTCGGCCTTGAAAAGGAAAGCGCCGCCGCCACGTCCAGCGATCAGGTGCTGGTCGCACCTCTCGGCCTCACCAGCTTCTCGCTCGCTCCCGGCGAAACCCTTGTCGCCGACGTCGTCATCCAGAACAAGGGCATCGGCCACTCTCTCGTCCCCGAGCAGCGCGACTTTTACGAGGCATGGGTCGACTTCACGGTCAAAGACAGCGCGGGCAAAACGCTGGCTGAGAGCGGGTTCATCCAGCCCGACGGCAACCTCGACCCCTCCGCCCACTCCTTTACAAACCGCCTCATCAACATCAAAGGCGAGCTGAACGGCATCCATGAGATCTGGCACAACCGCGTACTGGCCTATAACAACACCATCCAGTCCGGACGCTCGCAGTTGGTGCGCTACCGCTTCCGCCTGCCCAAAGGAATGACCGGCGCCGTTTCGCTCACCGCCTCCGTGAAATACCGCCGCTTCAACCAGCACTTCATCGACTACGCAATGAACGCGAAGCATTATCCGCAGCCCATCGTCGATATGGCGTCCGAAACGAAGACCTTCAAGATCGGCGTCAATGCTCCCGTTCCGCCAGACCCCGCCGAGAACCCGGAGTGGATGCGCTGGAACAACTACGGCATCGCCCTGCTCGACGCGCTGCAGTACCAGGAGGGCGTCCACGCCTTTGAGCGCGTCGCGGCTCTGCGCCCTGACTATGCCGACGCATACACCAACATGGCTGTCGTCGAAATCCAGTGGGAGCGCTACAACGACGCAAAGCCCAATCTGGCGAAGGCTCTTGCCCTGCTGCCCGGCGATCCGCGCGCCCTCTACTATCGCGCCTTCGTCGAGCGCAACGCCGGCCAGGTCAAGGAAGCGATCGCCGACTTCCAGGCCATGCTGGCCAAATATCCACTCTCCAAAGACGGCCTGCGCGAACTGGGCTTCAGCTACTTCCAGCAGCATGACTACGCCCAGGCCCGCGGAGTCTACGAGCAGTTGCAGGCCATCGACCCCGACGACCTGGCCGCGCACTACTCGCTGGCCATCATCTACCGCCGCCTCGGTGAAAAGCAGAAGGCGGCCATCGAGTCAGCCAAGTTTGCCGACCAGAAAGACGATCCCACCGCCAGCCAGTACGCACTCCAATTCCTGCGCAAGCACTCTGAGGTGGCCGCAGAGAGCGTCACATGGCACACGCACGACCTCACCGGCGACCCAATCAAGCGCTCCACAAAAATCGAGTATCACTACATCCCCGGCGCCGGAAAGTAGCTTCCTGCCCCACCGGCCCGCGCAAGCCCGCCGGGACTACTGCGTCGCAGCGGCGCGCCTGCGATAGACTTCCAGACTCGCCCGCCCAAGGTCCCAGACCAGTTGCAACACAGTAATGGCGCAAATGATGAGCAGCGCTTTGTAGATGCCATCATTGAGCGCATTGAGCGTTCCGCCATAGCGCGCCTCATCCAGCGCAGGGCGCTTCAGCGCGACCCATGCGTGATCGCGAACAGTCAGCAGAACGACCAGAGGAATCAGCCCCATGGCCTTCACCACAATATGCTGCCAGGGCCGCCGTTCCTGCCACGTGCCGCGCCCCAGGTCAACACAACGCCATCCAAGCTGCACCACATTCAGCGCCACAATCCACCAGAAGAACTGCCACCACACAGGAGCAAGTTGAAAGGGCGAGGCATGAAGGAAGGCAATGCCGGGCCCCAACAGCAGAACCGGATAATGGGGAATCAGCAGGATCCAGGCCAGCAAGATGAAGCCGAACACCACTTCTCCCACGGCAAGCGCAAAGCTGCGTTGCTTCTTCCCGCCGGCGGCATGTCTCTCCACTGAAGGCAACTCCGCGGGCGACCAGTTGTCACCAGTGCCTGCGATTGCCGGGCACTTTTCCGGGTAGCGCGTGACGGCGAACTCGATTGCCGCAAACACAAGAGTGACCCACGCGGCAACCGTCATCAGAATGCCCGGCATGCGCAGCAGCGCCGCCAGCACAGCATCCGCGCTGGGGACCGCCGTAACGATCTGCACCGCGCTTACAACGGTGTAAATCACCATGCACCATAAAAATGCCATGCGCAGGACGTACCAGTACATCGGGAAGATGCCCGGCCCGATCAGGAACTGCCGCGGCTGATAGCGCGCGGCCACCTGCATCGGCGGCCCGATCTGCTTCAGCCAGGCCTCCGCCTCGCCGGCGGTCAAAGGACGGCCCAACGCGGCTTCCTTGTCCTCAAGCTGCGACTCCAGGTTGGCCCTGAGTTCGGCGATTATGTCGTCCTGCCGCTGCCAGGGCAGGTGCTTCTTCACGGCCTGCAGATAACGATCGAGAAGGTCCATGGCGTCTTCCTTGCACCTTTACAGAATCTTGTTGATGGATGCGTTGAGGTCGTTCCACTCCTGCAGCAACTGGCCAAGCATCTGTTCGCCGTCGCTGGAGAGGCGATAAAACCGCTTGTTGCGCTTGTCTTCTTCGCGCCATTCGCTGGATAGCAGCCCCTGCGCCTCCAGGCGTCGCAGCAGCGGATAGAGCGTACTTTCATCGATCGCCAGACCGCGCTCCTCCAATGCCTTGCGCAGCGTGTAGCCGTAATGCTCCCGGCGGAGCTGCGCGAGCACTGCCAGAGTCAAGCAGCCACGTCGGAGTTCCAGGCGAAGATTCTCGAAGAGATTTTCTGCCAGGGTCATGCTGTGCCTCATACACTGTATTTCACATACTGTATGACAACCAGTATATAGTGTCAAGTGTTCCACGGAATTATTTTTCCGGCGATACCTATCACCTTCCCGGTTGTGCGGCGCAAGGCTTTTCCCTGAAACCCGGGAATACGCAGCGTCTCATCCCGGCGCGTTGGCTCCTTCAGCGCCCTCGATTGCCGACGGCACCCTTCCCGGCGCGACAATCCCATACTTCGCATCCAGAAAGGCCTGCAACGCCTCCGGCAGCACGGCCGCAAGCTCCTGCCAGGTGAGCACCTTTAAACGCACGCGCATCTCTGCCCTCTTGACCGCCGCGATCACGCGGAACCACGCCTCCCGCAAATCGGGTCTGCGCTCATCGTGAACCACGCAAAAGCTGCATCCCTGCGCATGCGCCGCCAGCAAGTTGCGAATCAATTGATAGCTCGCGTAGCCCGGCTCGGCGGGCTCCTGCTGCCGCGCCCGCTGGACTATTTCCGCCTGAAATGTTCGCGCCTTCTCTTCGTCGCCTTCGTCTTCCCACTCCTGCGTAAATTCCTCGGCAAACTCCGCCGCCGTTCTTCGCCGTGCCGTGCGGATTTCCAGCCGGGGCAGGAGTTCGCTCTCAAACACCGCATCAAAGTCCCGATACGCTTCAACCACCGCCGCCGCGCGCGTCTGAAAATCTGCTTCTGTGAGCTTGGCCTCAACCAGCAACCCGCCCCACCGCATATCCACTTCCGTGCGGTCAAATCGCGCGTTGGCCAGCGGCACGCGCGCCTTCCAGCCAAACTCGGGTAATGCGCCACCCTCCACGGCCAGCATCTTCCGCACCGCAGGCGACTCCGCAACCCCCGGCGTGCAGAACACGTTCATCAGCAGAGCATCGGAACTCATGGACGAATCCAGCTCGCGCCAGCGCCGGGCCGGATCATGCACAGGCTTCGGCAGCGACCGCGCCGCCTGCGCATGAACCTTGTCAAAGCGCCGCATCCACTCAGGCCGCACCGCAATCGCCGTATACGCCGGGTCAAAAAAATTCCCGTGCCGCCCACCCTCCGGCGCATACACCACCACCGGAGCGCCGCCGTAGCTCTCCACATGCGCCCGCCCCCGCGCATAACGCTGGTTGCGCAGGCCAAGTTCCAGGCGCAGCCGGCTGGCATAAAGTGTTGTCTCGTTTGTCATCCTTCAGCCAGATTATCCCTCGGCCCGAACGGCCCGATGCATGCACGCCGCATCATCCACGCTGCCGCGCGCAATCCATCGCAAGGTTGAGCTGGGCCCCGCCTGGCAATGCGAAAATATTCTCTGTGATGTCTTTTATTCGACGCATCTTCCCCTTCGTAGCGGCGCTTTTGGTCGTGTGCATGGCTCCCTTACCTGCGCACGCGCTCTTCGGCTCAAAAAAGAAAGCGGCTGAAAAGGCAGGCGCAATCCTCTTTCGCGACAAAGGATGCGCTCACTGTCACGGAGTCGCCGGCATCGGCGGCGCAAAGGCGCCCGCTCTCACCGATATCCGCAAGAACAAGGTCTGGACTCCCGCAAAGATGTCCGAACAGGTTCTGAATGGCGGAAAGAAGATGCCGCCCTTTGCCGACTCGTTGACCGACGAGGAATTGGCGCAAATTGTTGCCTACCTGCGCGCGAAGCACAAACCTGCCCCGCCGCCTGGCCAGGAGCCTCCGCCCGCGCCCGCGCAGTAACAGCGGCCTCCTTCGGCGCAACTCAATCCGAAAGTGCGACGGAAGTTCACTACACCGTTGCCGGCGCATCCGCCACGCCTTCAACGCCGAAGATGCGCCGGTAGCGCTCGACCTCCGCGGGCGGCCCCAGGGCCTTGCGGTAGTTGTCTGACAGCTTCACCGCCGGGCGTCCATCGACCTCGCTCATCTTGCACACCAGGCTTACCGGGTTGAAGCTTTCGTCGCCCAGCGGATTGCAGTTGCGGAAATCGTTGGTCAGATACGTGCCCCACCCGGCGCTGAGGCGGATGCGCCGCTCCGGAATCCACTTGCTCGCATCCAGAAAATCGCTTGCGCGGCGAAAATCGCTCGGCCTCAGGCCGCCACGAATCGTGCCGGAAAAATACGCATGCAGGCCGAGAATGATATCCACATCCAGCGCGTCAGAGGCGATGATCCGCTTCTGGCGCGGGTCGCGGCCTCGTTCCTTGAGCCATTCGATATATTCATCTCCGGTAATGTAGGGATCTTTGCTGTCGATGCGCTGGCCCGTCCAGTTGGCCACCCAGTCCGGCGCCTTGCGGAGGAACTGCGTGGTGCCATACGTATCCGGCAGCATGATCAGCAGCTCTCCCTGGTAGGTCTGCTGCCACAGATCCAGCAGCTTGTACTGCGCCGACCGCACTTCATCGTCGGTGTTCGCCAGCGCGGCCAGCGCCATCGGCAGTTCGTGCGCATTGGTGCCAATGGCCTCAAGGTCGTGCTTGTACGCCAGGAACGTGTTGGAGCTGCCGGCAAAGCTCGCTCCCAGCACGTCGCTCATCGCCTTTACAACATATTCGTGCCACAGGAAGCTGTGCCGCCGCCGCGTGCCAAAGTCGCTCACGTTCAGCCCCGGCACGCCGCGCATGCGCTCCATCTTCTCCCACAGCCGCGTCTTGGCCCGGGCATACAGAATGTCCAGCTCAAACTCGGTCAGCCGTTTCAGATTCGCGCGGGTCTTCAACTCGTCAATGGCTGAGAGCGCGTAGATTTCCCACATCGTCGTCTCGGTCCACAAGCCGTCGAAGCGAAGAGAAATCTGCCCTTCTTCCACCGACAATTCAAAGTCCGAAAGACGAAAGTCGCGCTCCAGCCACTCCAGAAACGCCGGTTCAAAAATGCCTCTGCGGCCATAGAACGTATTGCCCGCCAGCCAGATCAGCTCGGACTTGTGCATGCGCAGCTTGCGCGTCGCCTGCAGTTGCTCGCGCAGCTCGTCCACGCTGACCATGTTGCCGAGCAGCACCGCCGTTGAGCGGTTGACCAGTGTAAACGTCGCGCGCGTCCTGGGAAAATGCTTCCAGATAAACTGAAGCATCAGCAGCTTGTAGAAGTCCGTATCCAACAGCGAGCGTGTAATGGGGTCCAGTTCCCAGTTGTGATCGTGCGCGCGCCTGGCCAGATTGATAATCACAATATCCCCGATTCTATGCAATGCCGCGCGAAAGCGCCGCAGACGATGTTCATGACTCACTGCCCGCCTGCGCCAGATGCGCTCCGCAGGACCGCCGCACCACGAGCCTTGTCGGCACCAGCACATCGCGCACCGGCAGCTCAGGATGCTCGACGCGCTCGAGCATCGTCGCCATTGCCGCCACGCCGATGCCCGCGCAATCCTGATGAATCGTCGTCAGCGGCACGGAAAGCAGGCTCGCGTATTTCACGTCGTCCATGCCCACAATGCGCACGTCCTCGGGAATCCGCACGCCGAGGCCAAGCAGAGACTGCATCAGACGGGCAGCCGTCAGATCGTTCGCACACACAATGCCCTCCGGCCGCGCGGCATCCATCATCGCACGCACAAATCCTTCGTCCTGCGGACTGCCGCGCCACACTGGATTCCGTTCCACGGCCACTCCGAAGACCCGCAGCGCTTCATAAAACCCCGTGATGCGCGCATCCACCGTGTTGGCGGAGTTTTCTTCGCCCAGAAACACCAGCCGGCGCGCGCCCAGGCCAAGCAGATGCGCCGCGGCCATGTAACCCGCTCGTCGATTATCCACTCCCACAAGGTCGTGTGCCGACCGCTCAGGGAACGGCATGAAGCAGCGGTCCAGCAGCACAACGGGAATCTGTGCCCGCTCCAGCGTGCGCGCAATGCGGCGGTTTACCGTATCTTTGTCGCCAACCATCTCCAGCGGTGCAAAAAAAACGCCCGCCACCTTCTGCACAATAAAGGACTGCACCATCTGTTCAGCCTCTTTGGCGGCCTCGCGCGCCGAGGCCGACGCATTACCCCACAGCAGCGCGTCGGGGCGCGCAAAGGGCGACCGCATCATGCCGTGGCAGATCGGCTCGAAAATCTCCGTCAATCCAAGCTCGGGAATCAACAGGCCAAAGGTGCGCCCCGTCTCCTTGTGCGGCCCCTGCACATGGGTTCCTGCCCCTGGCCGTCGCGTCACCAGACCCATCCGCTGCAAGTCAAGAACAGCCTTGGCCACCGTGATGCGCGAAGCATCGAAGAGCCTGCCCAGTTCCGCCTCGCTCGGCAGGCGGTCGCCGGGTTTCAACTGGCCCGTCTGGATGCTGGCCAGCAGATGGTCAAAGACCCGGCGGTGTTTCGCAACCGGCTGTCCCGGATCTGCCTCGGGCGGTGGCGCCAGCTTGCTCGCAGATCTGCGTGGTCGTGCCATCCAATTACCTTTCCGCACGGGCCCGAAGTTGCGCAGCTTTGATGCGGGCCACTCTCGTCAAGACAGTAACGAATCACAAAAGATTTGTCTATGCATTCCCATGCCATCCAGGCACAGCCCCGGATCTCCGGATCAGCCGCTGCCGCTCGCATAACTCATTGTTCTGATTACTGTTTGAGAAATGGCTTCAGGGACCATCTCCTGTCCTTGCACGCGCTCAGTGGGGATGATCGTGCATCCGCGGAGCAATTTTTGTCTTTTCAATCTCGAAAGATTTCACCACTACCGTCTCCAGCCCGCCATTCCCCTCCAGGTCGGCAAACGCTATGGCGTACCCCTTCTGCAAATTCCCGAACCCGCCGGAAGTCTTCACATCCTGAAAATGCCGCGGGGCGCGCGGGCAGCGGTCGCCTGCGCTGCAACGCATGAAGCCGCCAGCCAGATCGTTCCGCGCACTCCACGACACAGTATTGCGCTCAATCCTCGATCTCTGCCGCGATTCCGGCGCGCACTGCCTCAGGCAGCGCAGGCATTGCGCCCGACTGCGAGGCGACCCACGCGCCCCAGCGGTTCCCGGCTTCGTTCAGTGTTTCCAGTTCAGCCCCGCGCAGCAGATAGTGCGTCATTGCGGCGGTGAAAGCGTCACCCGCACCGATCGTGTCCGCCACTTTGATTGAAACCCCGGGGTGCTCATGCCACGCGTCCCGCGTCACCAGCAGGCTGCCGAGCCCGCCGCGCGTCACTGCCACCATCTCCAGCGTGGGAAACTCCGCCAGCAGCCGCTCCGCGCCAAGCCGCAGCGTGGCCGTCGCAAACGCCTCTTCGACCGGCAGCCCCAGCAGGGTCATCAGCTGCGGCACCTCCGCATCGTTCATCTTCACTACGGTCGCCAGCTCCAGCGATTCCTGCACCACTTCTCCGGAATAGAACGGCGCGCGCAGATTCACGTCGAAAACGCGCACGCAGGCTTGAGATGTCTGCGCCGCCAGCGTCTGAATCGTCTGTCGCGACTCCGGGCTTCGCTGCGCAAGCGAGCCAAAACAGATCGCGTCTGCTCGCTGAGCCATCTGCACCCACTCATCGGAAAGCTCCATGAAGTCCCACGCCGCCGGCTTGTGGATGATGTATTCCGGTTGCCCATCGTTCAGCGCCACCGTCACCCGGCCCGTCTCATGCACCGGATCAACCTGCAGATGGCTCGAATCGGTCGGCAGCGGGTCCAGCTCGGCTACCGCCTTGCGCCCCAGGTCGTCGCGGCCAATGCGGCTTAATATCGCCGCATGATTCCCCAGCCGCCCCGCCATCACCGTAAAGTTCGCCGGCGCGCCGCCCAACCGCGGCCCCTCCGGCAAGACATCCCACAATAGCTCACCAATTCCCAGAATCAGACGCTGCTCTCTCAACGTTGAGCTCCGATGGCTTTGCAGCCAGATTCACGGCCGGTGGCCAGCTCCGCTCACTTCGGCAAACGGTCGCGCCAACCGGCTCCTGAACAGCTTTCTCTCCGCAGGGCCAATTCGTCAACAAATCTCTCCCGAAGACATTGCCGTCCCGTGTTCCGAGCTTCCCTGCGGTTATCCCGCCCACCGCCAGATTGAGCAGTCCTCATAGTTGGCTGAGGCATACTCCCCGTCGGGCTGGTTGGCCAGGATTGCATGATCCGCAATCGCATCCGCCCTCGACCGCCTCACCTGCCCCCGATACAGCCGCACATATCCCGCCTCGCTCTCCAGCACGCCCTCCTGCTCGTTGTTCACATACAGCAGGTCGAGCTCCCCCGGCCGGTCCGCAAAACTCTCGGCAATCCGCGCCAGCAGCCGTCGCATCACCGGCGCGCCAAAGGGATTAAAGAGAAAGACCAGGCACGGTCCCCTTGGCAGCGTAAACTCCGCCGCATCTCCACACACCATGCGCGTCGCGGCTCGCGTCTTCCCGGCCGCCCGCCACAGCGCAAGATTGCGGCGCGCAATTCGCGCCAGGGTGGGGTTCAGCTCCACGCCCACCACCTCACGAAACGGCATCGCGGCCGCCAGAAGGATGGCCCGCCCCATCCCTGCCCCCATATCCACAAAAGTGAACTCACCCACAGGCGCCGCAGGCTCGCTCCGCTGCCAGCGCTTCACCAGTGCCTGAAAGACCGAGGGCGCCACCCCGTAGTAGGCCGTCGCGTGCCGGTCGTGCCGGTGTCCGCTCTTCAAATGCCGCCCGGCCACCAGCCCGCTGGTCCGCACCCCGTTCTCCACGTCAAACGGATGTCGCGTAAACCCATCGCCAACTGCCAGCCCCGGCAAAAGCCTCCGCACCTTCTTGCCCCTATGGGCATTCCCTTCGTCGCGCACCGCCGCTCCCGCTTGCACGCTTGAACCATAGCACACGCAGCGCACCACGCGACTCTGCCAGTTAAACTGTTTGTTTTTCTAAGTTTGAAGGGAAATTCAGACTACCAGACAATGACCGGAAAAGACGGGATGAACAGGATTGCGTAACCTGACCGCCGTTGTGCGGATGCTGCTTTGCACCAGGCAGCAGAACATGCAGGCCGTGCAGGTTCGAGCCAAAATAGGTGACGGGGATGGAATCTCCATCCCCGCCGTAAAGCTGGCGCACCAAAGCGTGCGCTGCATGGCCCTCAAGGAGGCCGCCAGTTTGCTGTTAGCGCCCTCTCAGCAGGCCGCCGGCAAACGCCCGGGCAAACTCCCGGCTCTCTCCGCCGCCGAAGCCCTGCCTCAGCGCGTTGTTAATGCGACGCTGGAACGGATCGGCAGTCGTATCTGCCGCCGACGCCTGCGGAGCAGGATACGATATGGGCTCTTCCACCCGCTGCAGGATCGCAGCCGGAACGGCCAATACCTCTTGACCTGAGCTCGGGGAAGGCTCCGCTGGCGGCGGAGGCTCGTCGGGGGGAGACCCTGCCGTAGCGCGGTCGGCAGAGATGGCTTGCACGTTCGCTCCCACAAGGGGCTTGAGAACGTCCACGGCCTTCTCCACCCGCTCCTTGCGCTGCCGCAGTTGCTCGTACTGGTTGATTATGTCGCTAAGCTCTGAGATTGCCTCGTCGTATGCAACGCGATAAACGTCCTGTCTCATAACTCACTCCAGGCGAGTAGGCTAGCACGGAAGTGGTAAAAGTAATCCACCAAAGAATCATTGGCGATGATTACCAAGGTACTAAGACCACCCCTGTTCAGCCTCTGCGCGACCCCTGCCACTTTTGGCTTATACTCACCGATTGCCCTTGCCGCTCCCGGCCATATCTGTGCCTCGCAGAACCCCGGACGAGGATTGCGGCCATTTGAGCCAGCGCATCCAGAACATGCCAACGCTCAGCGTGGCCCATTCTAAGACAGTTTTTCAACTTGGGCAATGCCTCAGCGGACTCACGTTCTTCCTGCCTTCAGCTCGTAACTTTCTGCCCTTCGGTCCCGGCAGAATCCTGCTGATGCCGCAACCACACTCATCGAACGCTCAAGTCCGGAGCCCCGAAAATTCTCTGCCCAGATTGCTGTTTCTTTGAACAATGCAGGATGTGCAGGATGCGAAAATGCGCGCCGCTGGAAATATCCGCGCAGCCGAGGCAAGTTGCACAGAGATGCGTTATTGCCTGGCGCCGACTCCGTGACTGTATTCCCTGATCCCTCTAAAGGAAGAGCGATGCTTCAAGGCGCTGTCAATCCGCCGCTGAATCGGGTCGGATGACGCGTCAAACGATGAGACCTCTTCTTCTTCCTGCTGAACTGTCTCAAACACCGGAAGCTCGTCCTGCTGCAGCGGGCCAGGCAGCGGAGCAGCAGCCTGTTGAACCGCTTCAGGCGCAGAAATCTCCTCATGCTGCATTCGGTCAAGTGCAGGCGCGGCGGCCTCTTGAACTGGTGCTGATGGCGCTTCTGCAACATGCTGAACCTGCTCAACCGCGA
>JAJXXG010001149.1:2921-3201 GCA_021781255.1 Acidobacteriota bacterium | reverse complement strand
AGGAGGAAGGCCGCATAGGGCGGGCGCATACCATAATTAGGAGGACACGTGGCATCTTTCCGCTTTGTCCACACCGCGGACATTCATATTGACAGCCCGCTCATAGGGCTCACGCGACACGAGGGAGCAGCTGCGGAACGAATCCGATCGGCGACCCGCGAAGCATTTGACAATCTCATCGGACAGGCGATTGACGAGCAGGTCGCATTTGTGGTCATAGCTGGTGACCTTTATGACGGCGACTGGCGCGATTTTCACACCGGCCTGTTCTTCTCACTTC
>JAJXXG010001149.1:0-2911 GCA_021781255.1 Acidobacteriota bacterium | reverse complement strand
GGGCAGGCTCGCCAAGGCCGGCATCCAGGCCTTCGTTCTATATGGCAATCACGATGCAGAGAGTCAGATCACAAAGCGCCTGAGTCTTCCCGACAATGTGAATGCCTTCTCGACACGCAAGGCCGAGACCTTTGTTCTCGATGAATTCCAAGTAGCGCTGCACGGACAAAGCTTCAAGCAGCGTGATGTCCGCGACAATCTCGTGCCCGGCTACCCCGACCCTGTGCCTGGCATGTTCAACATCGGCGTTCTGCACACGGCGCTGGGTGGCACGACGGGCCATGAAAACTACGCCCCGTGCAGCCTTGAGCAGCTAATCGCCAAGGGATACGATTACTGGGCTCTCGGGCATGTCCATAACGGCCAGATCCTTCACGAGCATCCGCATATCGTGTTTCCCGGCAATCTTCAAGGCCGTCATATCCGGGAAGACGGCCCCAAAGGCGCACACCTTGTCACCGTCGAGGATGGGCAGATAACTGATTTCACGACGCTGCATTCTGACGTTGTTCGCTGGGCGCGCCTGCTTGTGGCCGTCGATGGGTGCAACCGCCCTGCCGAGGTTTCCGACCGCATACGTCGGGCCATCGAGCAAGATATCGACACCGAAACAGACGGTCGCCTCCATGCCTGTCGCGTCGAGCTTACCGGCAAGAGCAGAATTCATGGAGAGCTTCTGGCGTCTTCGGACCATCTGATGGCCGAAGCCCAAGCCGCCGCGCTCAGCTTTGGAGATGATGGGGCATGGATCGAACGGATTGTCGTCTCAACGCAGCCCGAACTTGATCTGGCGATAAGTGCCCAACAGGACGCTTTGGGCGAGTTGCGCAACATGCTCGCAGTGGCCGGAAATGACGAAGAACTGTTGCAGCAGTTTTCGACCGATATTGGAGAGTTTTCGCGAAGACTGCCACCTGACCTGCGGACGAGCGCGGAAGACCCTGCGCTCAAGGCCGCTATCGACGGCAACTACGCCGGTGTGATTGACCAAGTACAGGACTATTTGAACGCGCGTCTCACGGAGCCGGGGGATTAGGCCATGCGTATCAACAGACTCGATCTTCTGCGATATGGGCGCTTCACAAATGTCCCCCTTCCGTTTCCCAAAGCGGATTCCGATCTGCATGTCATATTCGGCCCGAACGAAGCCGGCAAATCAACCTCGCTTGCGGCCATTGAAGACCTGTTCTTCGGCATTCCTCATAATTCGCCCTACAATTTCGTTCACGACTACGCTGCCATGAGAGTGGGCGGTGTAATTGAACATGACGGCAAAACCCTTGAGTTCCGTCGTCGCAAGGGCAACAAGGATACATTGCTGGCGCCGGACGACAATCCGCTCCCCTCTGGCGACAACTCACTCGCGCCCTTTCTCGGCGGAGCCGATCGAATTTTCTTGGCTCGCATGTTCAGTCTGAATCACGAACGCCTCGCTCAGGGTGGACGTGAAATTCTTGAGGCCAAAGATGAGGTGGGACAGACGCTCTTTTCAGCGGGTTCCGGTCTTTCGGGCCTGCGTGAACGTATGGCGGCCCTTGCAAAGGAGGCCGATGAACTTTGGGGTCCGAGGCGCGCTGGACGAAGGAAATATTACATGGCCCTCGATGCTCTGGAGGAGGCTGACAAGGCACTGCGCGAACATACCGTGACGGCGAGTAAATGGCAGGAGAGCAAACGCGCGTTTGACGCTGCACAGGAAGCTTACGAAACCCTTGAAAATGAGATCGAAGGAAGGTCGGTCGAGCAGCGAAAACTCAGCCGCATACGCCGCGTATACCGACAGGTTCTCCGGCTGGCTGCGGTGGAAGCTGAGGTAGCTGGACTCGGAGAGGTTCCACCTCTTCCAGATGATGCGGAGACACGGTTAGCCACTGCTATGCAAGAGCTATCCGATGCGCAGTCCAAGCTCGATGAGCTTGACGGGCAGCTCGCACAGGCGAGGTCCGCGCGGTCGGATCTCCTGTGTGATGAAACCATTCTGTTGCGATCAGAAGAGATCGGGCACTCCACGTCGACTATTTTGTTTACCAAAGTTGTCATATCTGTTGCGCGATCGGCATTGATTCCTTCGGCTTTCACCACGTATACCGGTCCGGGATCGGTGACACGAACTTTGTCCCAACTCACCTTGGTGAGGCCGTACTTGGCTTCCAGAGCCTCTTTCAATGCGTTCTTCGTATTGTCTGCGCGAGAGTGAATGGGAAGAGCCCAGAGTACGGCAATCATCAATACAAATCGACCAACGTGACGTCTTTGCATATAAGTCCTTTCCTTCCGTACTGTTTAGATTTGAGAAGTAGTGAAAGCAAACCCGGCTCTGCAGGCTGACTACCTCGGACCAGTTAATGCTGAGCTGGCACAGGTGGGCCAGGAAGTCCGACATGTGGTTGTTTCATAAGCAAAGGAGTGATGAGCCTCCTTGTAGTCTGTGGCACCCCGGACTGCGCTTTGGCTGCGGAAAGTGCAGTGACATTGGAAACCTCGAAGATGCATCCGTCGTCATACGTGCCTCCGTAGGCAGTTGTCCCGTAAAGGTTCCCGTCGGGCCCTTGAACGGGTGCAGATTCCGGCCAAGAACCGTCAGACTGGCCGGTGAACGAGTAAATAATTGTCACATTTCCCGACGAATCCATTCTGAAGATTGTGCCGCAGCCCGGCCCATATCTGCCGCTGCAAGATGGGTCTCCGCCGCTCTCAGTTGTCCCGTAGAAATACCCGTCGGACGCTAGCATCAATTCTCCTGGGTAGGCACCATCAGGCCCTGAGAAGTTGTAGAGAAGCGTGAAGTTTCCCGACGGATCGATCTGCGGATCATAGACATCGAGCGCTTGTTGAGAAGCATCAAGCACCGGGATCTTCGCTACCGAACCGCTTGCAGCATCCACCGACCACCATGAATCGTTCGTGTGGA
>JAJXXG010001059.1 GCA_021781255.1 Acidobacteriota bacterium | reverse complement strand
CGGTGCGGATCGTGGACAATCCCGCGCTCGACGTGGCCATCGAGGCGGCAAACATTCTTGGGCTGCCGGTATGCGTCTATTTCGGCGTGATCTCCAACTATCCCAACGCCAACCTGAGGCACTACCACTTTCTTCAACAGGGTCTGCGGGACGTTGCCGAGGATGCATCCGAGCGGGGCGTGGGCTTCGTAGTGCGGCGCGCGCCGGAGGCGTCACTTGAAGCATTTCTCGAAGAGGTAAGCGCGGCGCTCCTAATCGGCGATGAGAACCCATGCCGCGAGCCGGAACGCTGGCGGCGGGCGCTGGCCAGGCGCCTCAAAATCCCGTTCTGGACGGTTGACGCCGATGTAGTAGTTCCATCTCGCGTTTTTAATCGCAGCTTCGCTCTTCTCCACCACTTTCGGCCGCGGCTTAAGGCCGAGCTGCCCAGATTTCTCGTCGCCCCGCCAAAGGTTGCGCCCCTTCACAAATGGAAACCGCGAAGGGCTTTCCCGAGCTTCGATCTTTCGCAGGACATCACTGCCGGTTTCGCAAAACTCGACCGCTCCATAGCGCCTGTCGACACCTTTACCGGGGGCACGCACGCAGCGCTCAAACGCCTGAAGGAGTTTGTCCGTCACGATCTGGTCAACTACGGCGAAATGCGCAACCATCCGGAGACCGAAGGCACCAGCCGCCTGTCGCCGTATCTCCACTTCGGCAACATTGGCCCTTTGACGATTGCGCTTGCCGTGCAGAAGGCGGCGAATCCAGGCACAATTTTCGCTGAGGCCAAAGAAAGGTTTCTCGAGCAGTTGATCGGTTGGCGTGAACTGGCGGTTTTGTTCGTTAGCCACGAGCCAAACCACGACAACTGGGAGTGCGCCGCCCCGTGGGCGCGCAAAACCCTCCTCGAGCATGCCGCCGATCCGCGTCCGTACCGCTATACCTTTGCACAACTCGAGCGCGGCGAGACGCACGACGACCTGTGGAACGCGGCGCAGCGCGAGATGGTCGCGACCGGCTGGATGCACAACTATATGCGCATGTACTGGGCCAAGAAGATTCTGGAATGGTCGCCCGACCCGGCAACTGCCTTCGACTGGGCGGTGATCCTGAACGATCGCTACGAGCTTGACGGACGCGACGCCAATGGCTATGCCGGCATTGCCTGGGCGATCGTGGGCAAACTCGACCGGCCCTGGTTCCAGCGCCCGGTTTTCGGTCTGGTGCGGACGATGAGCGGCGCTTCGATCGCGAAGAAATTCGATTCTAAAACCTACATCCGCAAGAACAGCTAGAGCGGAACCAGAGTAAACGTGTCCTTGCGTTAATCCGTGAAGGGTGGCTTTTACTTCCACCCCAAGGACAAGAATCCGTCCTTGGGGGCCCGGTTGCGGAAAAAGCCACTTGGCTGACGTGCTTCCGGGATACATCTACTCTGGTTCCGCTGTAGTCCCGCCAGATCGTCCCACTTGCTGGCTTTTCGCTCCTGCCCGCGGCCTGTATCCGGGATCACTTTTCATCCCATTCCACGCTGTCCTATAATGGGCCACGGTTTCATTCCCGGAAGCTGCGTGTTTCGTTGAGCGTTATCCGATGGATTCCGCGCTCATCCTCATTGGAAGATTTTCATCAATGAGGACGCTGGAATCCGACTCCGGATGCGCGTGACGAAGCCAATGTTCGATCCAAAATCGCCCGATCTGAATTTCGATCAAAATTGCACGGGCCCTGCAAGTGACCGCAGGGAAGGGAATCGTGTCTATCGCGGCGGCCGCGCGCGCCGGCAGAGAAGCCGCAGCGCGTGGGCCCGCATCGCACTGGCCGCATTGCTGCCGGCTCTGTTCTCGCCTGGCCCGGCCGCCGTGGCGCAGAGCGAGATTCCGCGTGCGCAAGCCAAATCCACGCTTCAGCAAACCAGGCTGATCCCGCGCGTGCCCCCTCGCGTGAGTGAAGCCGAGCGTTTTCTCGCCCAGCGCGGATGGACGCCGGGCCGTCGCATCACGCCGCGAGCCATGGCGGCGCGCAACGGCATTCTGGAGAGCCCTGCAGCTTTGCGACCCCAAAGCTCATCAAGCTCCATCACAAACCCAACCTGGACGGCCCTTGGCCCCACGGCCGTTCAAACGCCGGATTTCAACCTCGTCACCGGCCGCGTGGCCGCGATTGCGCTCGATCCCTCCGACACGACGGGCAATCGCCTCTATATCGGAACAACCGGCGGCGGCGTTTGGTTTGCCAATAACGCGGGCTCCGCGAATACGTCTCTGATCTCCTTTACACCGCTCACCGACGCGGTGGCCGCTCTCGGAGGAGCCGTAGACCCCTCCATCAGCATTGGCGCGCTCACCGTGCAGCCGGGCGGGACGGGGGTGATTTTGGCCGGCACGGGCGACCCCAACGATGTGCTTGACTCGTATTACGGCGCCGGCATCCTGCGCTCCGCCGACGGCGGTAACACCTGGAGCCTGATCCAGCAAACGATGGACCTGGAGGACGGCCAGAGCAACCGGGATTTCAGCTTTGTGGGCGAAGGTTTCGCGGATTTTGCCTGGAGCACGGTGAATCCGCAGGTGGTGGTGGCCGCGGTTTCAGACGCCTATGAAGGCACGCTGGTGGATGCGGTCCGCGCCGGGTCGAGCTATGAGGGCCTCTATTACTCCTCTGACGGCGGAGCCACGTGGCACCTGGCCACCGTCACCGACAGCACCAGCGGAGACGTGCAAGGCCCGCTCAGTCCGTTCCCGGGCTCCGGCAACTCAGCCACGGCGGTGGTGTGGAACCCGGTGCGGCAGTTATTTGTGGCCGCGGTGCGTTATCACGGTTATTACCAATCGGCGGACGGAATCACCTGGACGCGCATGGCCGACCAGCCCGGCTCCGGGCTTACGACACTCATGTGTCCCACCAATACGGGCAGCACCGGTTCTATTGCCTGCCCCATCTTTCGCGGCGCGCTGGCAGTGAATCCGCAAACCGGCGACACCTTCGCCTGGACCGTGGACCTGAACAACCAGGACCAGGGACTGTGGCAGGATGCATGCGCCCTAAGCGGCAGCGCGTGCAGCAGCTCCACCATCACCTTTGCCAGGCAATGGAATACGGCTGCGCTCGAAACCAGCACCCTGCAGGGACCGGTAACGATTGCCGACGGGACCTATAACCTTACGCTGGCCGCGGTTCCCTCTCAACAGGACACGCTGCTCGTGGCCGGCGCCAACGACCTGTGGACGTGCAGCCTGGCCATGGGCTGCCCGTGGCGAAACACCACCAACTCCACCACATGCATGAGCGCGCAGGTGGGCGAATTCCAGCACGCGCTGGCCTGGAACGCGGCCAATCCGCTGGAGATATTTATCGGCAACGACAGCGGGCTCTGGCGCTCGACAGACGCGATCGGTGAAACCGGAGCGGCGTGTTCTGCGTCAGATTCCACCCACTTCCAGAACCTGAACGGCAGCCTGGGTTCGCTGGCCGAGGCAGTGAGCCTGTCGCCGGTGGTCACATCGCCCTACAGCATGATGGCCGGTCTTGGTGTGAACGGAACCGCGGGCGTGAAGAGCGGCTCCGTGACCACGGACTGGCCGCAGATTCTCTCCGGCTACGGCGGGCCGGTGGCGATTGACCCCACGAACAACAACAACTGGTACGTGAACAACCAGCCGGGCGTCGCCATCTATCTGTGCTCGCAAAACTCGCTCTGCACGCCGGCCGATTTTGGCCGAAGCCCCGTGGTGACGGATGCGGATGTGGGCGGCGATGGCGACACCATGCCCACGCCGGCGCCGTTTCTGGTGGACCCGCTCGACCCCACGCAGCTGCTCGTTGGAACCTGCCGCGTGTGGCGCGGCCCCGTCAGCGGCGGTTGGAGTTTGAGCAACGCCATCAGCCCCATTCTGTCGAGCGGCGCGACGGATACGGCCTGCAACGGTGACGCGCTCATCCGCTCCATGGCCGCCCTGCCGCTCCCGAGCGGCGGCGAAATCATTTATCTCGGCATGTACGGCTCCGCCGACTACGGCGCCAACCTGCCCGGCCACGTTTTGAGCGCTACCCTGAATCCTTCCTCCGGCGCATCGCCCACATGGAGCGATCTGACGCTGAACTCCGTGGTCAATGACGCGCACACGCTCAACTACTACGGCCTCGACATCTCCAGCGTGACCGTTGATACCCACGACCCCACCGGCAACACGGTTTACGTGACCGTGGCGGGAATCGAGAGCCTGGGGCAGGAGATTCAAGTGCTGTACCGCTCGACCAATGGAGGGGCGAGCTGGACTGACATTACCGCCAACCTGCCCGCCGCGCCGGCCAATAGCCTGGCGGTGGACCCACAGAATGCCAACACGGTCTACGTGGCTACGGACCGGGGAGTGTACTTCACCACCGAGGTAACAGGCTGCGCACAGGCCTTATCCAACTGCTGGTCGGTGTTCGGCTCCGGACTGCCTGACGCCCCGGTAGTCGCGCTCAGCGCCGCTCCGGTCACCGCTTCAGCGCCGGTGCTGGTGGCGGGCACCTACGGCCGCGGCCTGTGGCAAACCGGGTTGTGGAGCGCGGGCACGGGGATCACCTCTGCGTCGGTAAACCCGTCTTCGCTCACCTTCCAAAGTCAGGCCCTCGACACCACCAGTACCGCGCTGACGGTAACTCTCGAAAATACCGGCAGCACCGCCCTCGTGCCAACGTCCATTTCCATGAGCAGCAGCTTCAGCGAGACCGACAACTGCGTGAATGCACCAGTAGCCGCGGGAGCGAGCTGCTCCATTTCGGTCACGTTTACGCCCCAGGCCATCGGCCCGCTCACCGGCACGATGACCATCTATGCCAACGTCGACGGCGGCCAACTGACGGTGGATCTGAATGGAACCGGCGCCGCGGCCGGCGCGGTGACTTTGGCTCCGTCCACCGTGAGTTTCGGCGGCGTGGAAGTTGGAGCCACTTCCGCGCCGCTTTCGGTCACGGTCGCCAACAGCAGCACATCGGCAATCCCCATCAGCAACGTTTCCATCACCGCCCCATTCGTCATTGCCGGCAACGCGTGCGGCACAACCAGCCTTGCGGCGAGCAGCGATTGCCAGGTGAATGTTGAATACGACCCCACTGCATCCGGCGCTGCCACCGGCCTGCTCACCTTTACGGATGGCGCAGGCACCCAGACCGTGCAACTGACCGGAACCGGCGAGGCTGCGCCCACCGACACCCTCAATCCCACGTCGCTCAGCTTCCCGTCAACCGCGGACGGCCAGGTTTCCGCCGCGCTGTCGGTCACCATCACCAATACGGGCGATCTGCCGCTCACCTTCCCCGCAAACCCGGTTTCGGTGAGCGGCGAGTTTCAGCAATCGGGCTCCAACCCCACGCAAATTGCCGCCCATTCGGTTGGAACCGTCAGCGTAGTCTTCGCTCCCACGCAGTTGGGAGCGCTCACCGGCACGCTCACCATTGCCGATGCCCTGAAAACGCAGACCGTGCAACTGAGCGGAAACGGCGTGGCACCGGGAGCGCTCAGCGTGAACCCCACCAGTTTCACTTTCACCAACCAGCAGCCGGGCGTAGCGAGCACTCCGCAGACACTCACGATAACGAACAACGGCGGAGCGCCCGTTGCCAATGTCGGCTTCCAGCTCACCGGCGCTGCCGCCTCCAGCTACTCCGTCCCCAACACCACCTGCGGGGCCGTGCTCAACAACGGCAGCAGTTGCACGGCGCAGATCGTCTTTACGCCGGGCGGCACCGGCGCCATCGCGGCCACACTCATTGTCTCCTCGTCCACCACCGGCGTGGCGCCGGTTTCGGTGCCCCTGAACGGCTCAGGCCAGCTCACCTCCGGCCTGTCGACAAATCCGTCGCAACTCACGTTTCCCGTCGTCAGCGCGGGCCAGTCCAGCACGGCGCAGACAGTCACAGTCACCAACTCCTCCAATTACGCCATCGGCTCGGTCTCGCTGGCGGCCTCTGCGCCGTTCAGCATCACGCAAAACACCTGCACGGGCAGCCTGGCAACGGGCGCCAACTGCACCGCGGCGCTCGTTTTTCAGCCCAGCACGGGCGGCGCAGCATCCGGCGCGTTAACGGTCAGCTCCTCTGCCGTCGCCACACCGGCCAGTGTGGCGCTCTCGGGGACGGGCTTCGATTTCAGCGTTAGCTTCGTCGGCCCCACCAGCCAGACAGTTTCCAGCGGCGCGCAGGCCAATTACACGCTGGCGATTACGCCGGCCGGGTCCAGCGGCACATTCTCGTTCGCGTGTGGAACCCTGCCGACTAATTCGCTTTGTCTTTTTAACCCAGGCAGCGAAACTCTCAGCTCCGGCGTCGAGGGCAATGTCGTGGTAGAGATCTCTACGGGCAGCGGGTCGACGGCTCGCCTTGAAAAACCGGACATGGGAAGACCGTTTCTGGACAGACCGGGCCCCAGTGAATCGGGTTCTGGCCACAGCGCCTTCCGACGTGCACTACCTCTGGCCTGCGGGCTGCTGCTACTGCCGCTCGCCGTTTGCAAGCGCCGCAAGGTTCTACTCTTCGTAGCACTGCTGGTGATCGTGACCGGTGGCATGACAAGCTGCGTCGGCGCCGGGTTCAGCGGCAATAACGGCGGCGGCGGTTCCGGCGGCCAAAGTGGCGGCTACCGCACTCCAGCGGGCACTTATACGATTCCCGTCACAGTCTCATCCGATGGTATTTCGCAACAGGTTGACGTGGTCCTCACGGTGGATTGAGCGACCCTGCGGACCGGTTGACACTCGCGTGAAAGGTCATGAGTTGACTCGTGCCGTAAACGCCGCAAAATGAATCGGACCTTGGCCATTGAGGGATGGTTGCAGCGAAACTGTGCGGCCACGGCCAATCGGGGCGCGATTACAAACCGGCTATACTTGACCTTCGAGAATTTTTTGAGCAAAGCCTGCAAAGAATCGAGCGGAGCCGCCGGAATGAGCCGGAGATGGGGATGATGAGCGCATGACTGCCAGAGTAACCGTCGAAGATGTGGAGCGCGTGGCCGAACTGGCGCATCTGGAGCTCGCCGCCGAGGAGACCGAGAGCATGTTGCGCGACCTCAACGCCATCCTGGACTATGTGGCCGAACTGAACGAGCTCGACACCTCAGGGGTGGCGCCGCTGGCCCAGGCGAGCGAGCTGCTCAGCGAACGAGGAGACGCGGCCAGCGTTACGCGCGCAGACCAGGTGCAGCCCTCGCTCGATCGCGCCGGGGTGATGCTTGAGGCGCCGGAGACGAACCAGGCATTCTTCAAGGTGCCGAAGGTGATTGAAAGATAGGGAATAGGCAGTAGGGAACAGGGAATAGGGAACATAGACAAGAGAGGCACGATTGGGTAGCGAAACAAAGACTTTTGAAACCTTTGTAGAAAAGCCGAGAACTCTGGCTGAGTTGCGCGCGGAGATTACCGCCGGCCGCACCAAGGCTACTGATCTCGCTGCCGGCTACTATGAGCGCATCGAAAAGAAAAATCCGCGGCTGAACGTCTACCTCAGCCTCACCAAAGAGCGGGCGCTCGCGCAGGCCGCGCGGATTGACGCGCTGGCGGCCAAAGGCGATCCGCTGCCTCCGCTGGCCGGCATTCCCGTAGGCATCAAAGACGTGCTGGTAATGCAAGGCGCTGCGGCGACGGCGGGCTCGAAAATCCTGCAGGACTACCGGCCTCCCTACGACGCCACCGCCGTGGCAAAGCTCGAAGCCGCGGGCGCGGTGCTGCTGGGGAAGATTAACTGCGACGAGTTTGCCATGGGCTCGTCGAATGAAAACTCGGCTTACGGCCCCGTGCGCAATCCCGTCGATACGGAGCGCGTACCCGGCGGATCGAGCGGCGGCTCGGCAGCGGCTGTCGCCTCCAATCTCGCCGTGGCCACGCTGGGGTCCGATACCGGCGGCTCCATCCGCCAGCCCGCCAGCTTTTGCGGAGTCGTCGGCGTGCTGCCCACCTACGGCCGCGTCTCGCGCTACGGGCTCATCGCCTTCGCCTCGTCGCTGGATCGCGTGGGGCCCTTTGCCGCGAACGTGCGCGATGCTGCCACCATGCTGGGCGCGATCGCAGGTCACGATCCCAAAGACGCCACAAGCTCGCAGGCTCCCCTGGAAGACTACGCCGCCGAGAGCGACAAGCCCGTCAAAGAACCAGGGAAAGCCGGCCTGCGCATCGGAGTTCCCGGCGAGTACTTCGCCGAGGGCCTCGACCCCGAGGTGCGCGCGGCCATCGAGAAGGGAATCGCCGCGCTCGAAGCCGCGGGATGCCAGGTGAAGCCGGTCTCGCTGCCGCACACAAAATATGCTGTTCCCACCTACTATCTGGTGGCCACGGCCGAGGCAAGCGCCAATCTGGCCCGCTTCGACGGCGTGCGCTACGGCTACCGCTCGCCCCGCTCCGCGACTCTCTCCGATATGTACTCGCACTCCCGCGACGAGGCCTTCGGCGCCGAGGTCAAGCGCCGCATCTTCCTCGGCACCTACGCGCTTTCGGCCGGCTACTACGACGCCTATTACCTCAAAGCGCAGCAGGTGCGCCGCCTGCTGGCCGAGGAGTTTCTGCGCGCATTTGCTGAAGTGGACGCCATCGTGACGCCGACCTCGCCCTTCCCGGCCTTCAAGATTGGCGAGAAGACCGGCGATCCCGTGGCCATGTATCTGGCCGATATTTACACGGTGACGGCGAGCCTGGCCGGCATCTGCGGCGTGACGGTGCCTTGCGGCGCGACCAGAGCCGGCCTGCCGGTGGGTATGCAGGTGCTGGCGCGGCATCTCGGCGAGGGCACGGCTTTCCGCGTGGCGCGGGCGGTGGAACAGGCGATTTAGCAAGAGGCTATAATTCCTCAAGAATTCAAGCCTCATTGAAATTGCAACCTTTTGCACGGGCTACCGCCCGTATTCCCTAGAGACGCGCGTGTTTCCGGTTATTGATCGGGAGCAAGCGTCATGAGCAAAATTTCCGGAATTGCAATTCTGTTTCTGACAGCATTCTTTGCCGTCTTACAGGCGGCGCAGGCCGCACCCCGCAAGACCCACACCGTCGTCCTCGGCGCCGTCAAAAAAGTGCCGTACACCAAGGCTGGCGACGCGGCCGGCGCGGCTGCGGGCGATACCGAGCTCAAGATTCGCGCCCTCCTGGTCGACAGCGTTCTCAAAGAGTGGACCACGGGAGACGCGCACGACGTTACCAGCCGCAGCTTTGTGGTGCGGCGCGTTATCCGCCTCAACGACACGCTTCCCGGCGACAAGCAGGAGCGCTGGGTGTGGCAGCGCGGCCCGTGGCTGCTGGTGGACCACGTGACTGGTCGCGTGACCGCACTCAAGCTGCCCGACTACGATCCCGGCGTGAGCCAGGTAAGCTGGTTTCGCGACTATGCGGCCTACTGCGGCCTGACGGCGAGCGGCAAGAGCTTGTACGCGGTGGTGGCGCAGGTGGCCGTTCGCAAGCCGATTCTGGCCAGGAAACTCGCGGCCTATGACGCGGCCGGGCAACACGCTCCGTCTGCGCCGTCCGCTCCCGGCGCCCCGGCCTGCGCCCCGCCCGACTGGCAGCGCGAGCCATTGCGCATCACCTTTCATCCCGCAGGCAAGGATGCGGTGAGCTACGATATCGTTCCCGGCTCGGCGGTGCTGGTGGAAGATGCAGGCGACGAAGAAGAAACGCCGGACGCGGCAGCGGGGAAGCAACGAGTGGGCAAGTAAGGAAGTCTGCATGCAACGCCGACGCGGCGCAGCGGCCTTGTTTTATGCTGCCTGGCCCCTTCGCTCGCGGTTTCTCGGCCGCCTGGTTCCTTGGCCCCTCGGTCCTTGCTTCTTGACACCGAACAGTCCGCACATTTCTTATCTCTCAAGGGCTTCTTTTTGCAACCCAGGTGGACGGGCATGGTGCGAGCCGTTTTTCGCTCGCCTGGATTCCAGAGGAGCGCTGTGTCGAACAGGAAGCAGGCGGCGGTAGGGTTACCGAGTGAATGCGGGCAGGAATGGGTTCAACGTTTCTGACCTGCGCAACCGAACCCTCCTTCCAGAGCCCAGGGCCGTAGACGATCGAGGCCTGGGGGCACCTTTCCCGTAGACAAATCTATTGATCGGGCGCCGGCGGCAATGGCCGTGCGCGCCCGTGCCCAGGGCTGGCGAGTGCCGACCTGGGGTGAGTAAAGGACGCGAGCGAAGGATGAATCTGGCGACAAGTTTTGCAATGTGGGCGGCTGGCACCGCTCCAGGAGCGGGTGGCGGCCTTGGCATGCTGCTGCCAATTTTGCTGTTTATCCCGCTGCTCTACCTGCTCATGATCCGCCCGCAGCAGAAAAAGCAAAAACAATGGCAGGCCATGCTGGCGAGCATCAAGTCCGGCGACCGGGTGACCACGGCTGGAGGTATACGCGGCGTCATCATCTCAATCAAGGACGACGCGATCATTATTCGTGTGGCGCCTGACAACCTGAAATTGGAAGTGGCCAAGAACGCCATCGCCTCCGTCACCACCCAGGACGAGCCTTCAGCCTCCTGAGTTTTGGATTAGAGAATCAAAACGATGAAAAAGAATCTCAAGAACAAAATTGCCGTGATCGCTGCGGTCCTCCTGGTCTGTCTGTGGGGCATCTTTGGCATCCCGTCAGGGATCAGCGGCAAAGCCTTGCTGGACGCCATGTCCAAGCGGATTCACCTGGGCCTGGATTTGAAGGGCGGCGCCCACCTCATCCTGCAAGTGCAGGTGTTGCAGGCGGTGGACGCGGAAACCGATAACGTTGCGCAAACGCTCCGGCAGGACTTGAAGAAGGGCAACCTGAGCTATTCCCAGGTAATCAAGCCCAATCCTCTCCAAGAGGATCCGATCACGCACAAGACATCGGGCAAGCCGGAGGTGATTCAGATCCAGGGCACCTCGCCGGCGCAATCTAACGCCGTCAGCATACTTTTGCAAGGCAATAAGTATGCCAACGAATTCGAGGTTTCCGGCGGCTCCGACAACAACTGGACGCTGACCATGAAGCCGGTCTTCGAAAACGATCTCGAGCGGCGAACGGTCGAACAGGCAATCGACACCATTCGCGACCGCGTGGATACGCTGGGCGTGAGTGAGCCGCTGATACAGGAATACGGCATGGGCAAGGACGAGATTCTGGTGGAGCTGCCCGGCATCAGTGACCTGGACCAGGTGAAGAGCATCATCAAGTCCACGGCGCGGCTTGAAATTCACCCCATCGTCGGTGCCGGCGGCGGTTACCCGGATGAACAGTCAGCACTGGCCAGCGTGGGCGGCACGTTGCCGCCTGACGATTATATTGTGTCCTGCCTGGGAGAGATGGCCTGCGGCAGCAATCCCGGCACGGTGTTCATCCTGGAACGCGCTCCCGTCGTGGCCGGCAGCGACTTTCGCTCCGCTGTGCCCACCACCAATTCGAACACGGGGCAGCAGCAGGTGAGTTTTACGCTCACTGACGATGCCGGCGACAAATTCTGGGACTACACCAGCGCCAATGTAGGCAAATATATGGCCGTGGTCATGGGCGATCGCGTTAGAAGCAATGCCGTGATCAAGAGCGCCATCCGCGATAGTGGAGTGATCGAAGGCAGATTCAGCCAGGAAGAGGTGATGGAGCTCTCCAAGCTGTTGAGCACCGGCACGCTGCCCGCCGATCTCTACTACATCTCGGCCAGCACCGTAGGCGCAACGCTGGGCGCAGACTCCATCCACGCGGGCGTGACGGCGGCGATTGTGGGCATGGTTCTGGTGTTGGCCTTTATGCTTGTCTATTACCGCGGCTCGGGCATCAACGCCGACCTGGCCCTGATCATGAATTTGATCATCCTGCTGGGCATCATGGGGCTCTCAAGCGCAATCTCCTCGGCAGGCGGCGGAGGAGGGATTACGCTTACGCTTACCTTGCCCGGCATCGCCGGAGTCATTCTCACCATCGGCATGGGCGTGGATTCGAACGTGCTGATCTTTGAGCGCATCCGCGAAGAGATTCGCGCCGGCAAAACTGCCTCGGCGGCTGTAGATCAGGGCTTTGCACGCGCCTGGACCACGATCTTCGATACCCACGTCACCACCATTGTCTCGGCGGCGATCTTGTTTATATTTGGCACCGGTCCGGTGAAAGGCTTTGCCACCACTCTGACCGTCGGTCTGGCCGCCAATCTGTTTACGGCTGTCTTTGTCTCGCGTGTCATCTTCGAGGCGCACTTGAACAACCTGAAGCCAGGCGAGATGGTTTCGATTTAAAAAGCAGCTGCTAGCTTCTAGCCCTACTGCGGTTGAATGAATAACCGCGGTTCCCGCAAGAAAAAGCTAGAAGCTGGAAGCTAAGAGCCAGGAGAAGATAAAGAAGTGGAATTCTTTCACAAGGTCAATGTGAACTGGTTGGGATGGAAATGGTACTTCCTGGCCTTTTCCATGATTTTCAGCGTGGCCGGTATCATAAAGATGGGCTGGAACTGGTCGCACATCGGCAGTCCGGTTAAGCTGGGCGTGGATTTTCGCGGCGGTACGCAGGTGGATGTGCAGTTTGCGCAGCCCCCTGACGTTAACGCCATCCGCCGTGCCATTGACGCGGCTGGTCTAAAAAATGCAGTCATTCAGATCTTCGGGCCGGCGTCAGATCATCAGGTGCTCATCAGTTTGCCGGAGCAGACCAACGAGGCTGCGCTCGATACCGGCCGCCAGGAGATCGAAGCGGCGCTCCAGGCCCACTACAACAATTACTTCAATCCCGACACAGGGGTGAAAGTGGACGTGGTTGGCCCCACGGTGGGCCATCAACTTGAAGTTCGAGCCACGCAGGCTGTGCTGTACTCGATGGTGGGCATGCTGGTTTACCTCTGGTTCCGCTTCCAGTTGATCTACGGCGTAGCCGCGGTTGTGGCCTGCTTCCACGACACGCTGATCACAGTGGGCGCCTTCGCTCTCGCCGGCCGCGAGCTTTCGCTTACCGTCATCGCCGCCATTCTTACCCTCGTGGGCTACTCGATGAACGACACTATCGTCGTTTTCGATCGCATCCGC
>JAJXXG010001172.1 GCA_021781255.1 Acidobacteriota bacterium | reverse complement strand
CCATACTCATGTTGCAGGCAGACAAGGTCGTTGCCATTAAAGTTGAGGAATTCCGCTGCTCGCTCATAGGAGCCAAGATCCTCCTGCGTAAGCTCAAGGCGAACTTGCTCGGGGTAATCGTAGCTCGAATCGGGATCGTTGACAGGAATCGCAAACAGACGTCCATCTCCGAATTCGGACGCTATCGCTGTACACAAGTCGGTCGTGAAAGTGGCGATCCCGCATTCGCGCGGCAGATAATTCCCCACAAACGCGATGCGCGTAGGCAAGGGCAGGGTACAAGCTTTCAGTACGGCGGGGGATGAAGCCACAGGAGCGAGCGCCCCAGACAGCCCTGGTGAACTCATCGTTTCTTGGAGAGACATCTTAATCCTGCTTTCAATCGGAATTCAGGCCGTGTTTGGATGTACCGCACACTGTTCGAGCGGACCCACAGCATGCAGTTCAGAATCTGGCTCTCATGTGCTACGACAATCCGCTTATAATTCCAGGGCCGACTGTGGATCTCGGACATCGGAGATGCTCAACGAGGCGTGTCGCTGAATCTGGCGGGGTTGTACTGTGACGTTTGCGACCTGAAGTCCTGGATACTTTGAGACATGAACAGCATCAAGCTCTGCGGCATTGAATCGCCTCGATACGCCTACGAGCGCGCGAACCAAAGCACGTTGAGTCGCCACTCCCCGCGTTGACCCAAATCCCCTTCGAGAACAGGCTCCCTGCAGCCACATGAAATGCCAACCCGCCTGGCGAATCACCGTATCGAAGACCGGCGCAGGAATCTCATCCACACGAGTCCATCCTTCGCAGATGGGTGGCTGGAGAGGGTCCAACCGATCCGGCAGGACGCATCCGCTTCGCAGGAAAACAGAATGCAGATTCACGCTTGCGCGCTTTTGGATGCGGCAGGTATCAAGGGTGCACTGGCACTGAGTGCAACTCCAGTCACTGGCATTTTTATTCCACTCGACGTTGGCTGCGTGAGTGTATCTCCGGCCGAATCTTCTGAATTGACGGCTGCGCTTCCAGACTCCCCATCCGAGAAACCGGTGGCATCGGGCTGGCTTACCGGCCGGAACGTACCTACCCCTTTAGGTTTGTGGGAAGAAAAGTAACTCTCTACATCGCGCTTCTTGATGAGAACCATCGCGGCTCCAGTCGTACGGTTGCGTACTTGCAAGGTACTCGTCTGGAGCGAAGCATGGAATGCCGAAGGCGAGAAGGGAAGGACTACTTCTGTCTCAAGCATACGCCTATTTCAGCCCACGTGCCGTAGGCATTGCCGTTCAGCATGCCCATAGGTGCTAAGCGAAACAATCGCGGGCATTTCGCTGATAATGATCCCCACCCCTCAGAAGATTCATCCCTGCCCGCCCGACTCCTAACTTATGCCGGAAGTTATATATGACTTTGCACGGCGCCTATCGCCTGAAGGGTTGTTTCTGAACCCCCATCTTTTGGTGATTTTGAGCATGTGGCTAGAAAAAATGGCAGTAAACGGCGATGCAGGGGCAAGATCTTGCGCGGTAAGCCCGAACCAATTGGGGGCGGACACGCGCCGAAAGAGAAGCGGCTGTTCTGCTAAACGAGCTCAAGCCGAAGTTCACGCCCTGTGGCCAGTGCCGCCTCTCCTGACGTGCTCACACTGACACCGTCGTACGCGGAATCGAGCAGCCAGGTAAGACTGGCGCAATTCAGAATATCGGCCGGTTATCTCACTGTTGGCATCGATTGATACCGTGCATCCAAACTTCACTCGTGTCGGCAAAGGAGCGATATGAGATTAGGATTTCCGGAATCATGTCCGAAGCAAGGGCGAGTTCTCAATAAGCGCATAATCGCCAAGTCACTCATCGAACTCCGACTTGTGTCGTTATGTGGCCTGTGTTGAGGTAAAGCTGTTGTATTAGGGCGGAGCTGTTTCTCAACTCACACCTTCAGGAGGAGATCAACACAGGCCGCGGACACAATGAAGAGGCAAGGCGTTCTCGATCTCTTTAGTCTGCCTACGCGCGGGCCAGACGGCAAGTTCAGGAACCTACAGCCTCCTTCGGTCTGCGGGTATCCGTCGCAACTCGTTTTGTCGTAAACGCCCGTGTTGGATGAGCCTTCTTGGCAGTGCCTACATGAGCATGTTCGCGTACAACACTCTTCTTACCGCCGATCAATGAGTCCGCTGGGATTCCAAGGTTGAACTTTAGCCGCCGAACCATTTCCAGTGTTAGGCTCCGTTTGCGATTCAGAATTTCAGAAACCCGCGCACGGCTCCCAATCATTGGCTCCAGGTCCTTCCGCGTTAGCCCTTGCTGCTCCATACGGAATTGAATGGCCACGACAGGATCAGGTACATCCATCACATAATGCTTTGCTTCATATGCGTCCACGAGTGTGGCGAGTACATCCAGTTCTTCCCCTTCCGGAGATTCCGGGGCAGCACCTATGAGTTGTCCAATCCGGGCAACAGCGCGGTCGTAGTCATTCTCGCTCCTAATTGGATGAATCTGCATAGCGCTCTTTTTCATATTCCACCTTCCCGGCGTCAATTTGGTCTTACTCCTTATGTGTTCCAAGCCACTTTATAAGGAGCACCTGGTAGTGATAGTTGATCGCGACGATCAGCCGATAGTCATTTCCTTTAATGTTGAATACCACTCGATCTGAAGAAATGATGCTGGCTGAACTGTACTGCGCTTTGAGCTCTGCGGAGCTTCTCCAGGTTGCCTTAGCCGCTTCAGCAAACCAAGCATCCAGCTGCGCCTTCACTGCTCTCTGCAGCTTCCGCTCGACTCTATTCCGCACGAAATCGTTCAAGGTGCCGCGCGCAATCACTCTCACGTTAACCAATATAGCATGTTCCCACCATGGGAGCAATGTGACATGGCGCTTGCCCCGCTTATGGGGTCTGCGCTCTGTTGATCTGTTCCCGAACCCACACCTTTGGGAACAGCCGGATCGCCGAAATCCGGCTGTTTGTTTTGTGGTGGTTAGGCGAGGCGCTGGAGCGACCTTTTTGGAACAGCCGGTTGGACAGGGAGTTTCTGCGTGAGCACGCGGTGGACGGAGGTGCGGCTGATGCCGTAGTTCCGTGCGATCTGGCCGAGGCTCATACCCCGCTGCCGGTCGCGGAAGATGGCTTCGCGATCCAGTTCCAGCGCCGGCCGGCTGAGCTTGCGGCCTTAGAGCTGAGCGCGCCGCATGCCG
>JAJXXG010000109.1 GCA_021781255.1 Acidobacteriota bacterium | reverse complement strand
CATTACCGGGAGTGGCTCCAGCGGAGCGTCGCAAGCCGCGAGCTCCATCGTCTCAAGGGTATCAGTCGCCGACGCCTGATGCGCTTGCCATCCAATTTCGCGCTGCGAATTCGCGTTAGGAAGCGTAACCAGCTTTTCACCAGTAATTAGGCAAAACCCCCGGTTTTCGTGGAAAGGCAAACCTCATTCCATTCGTCCATCCAAGCGGCCTGTTATATATTTAGTTAACATGGTCACACCTGACCAAGGTAATCCAGATTCATGAAAACAAAGGCTGAAGCCGATAATTCCCTTTGACTCTTCCACAGGCCGGGTTTATGGTGTTTGTGGAAAATCCCTCGGGGCTATTACCCTGTCTTTGGTGGCGAATGGGCAGTTTTGGAGAGGACCTTCGCGCTGAGCGGCTTTCCCGCGGCATCGCGCTGGAGGACATCACCGAAGTCACAAAGATCAGCCAGCGGCATCTTATAGCGCTGGAAGAGAACAAGTTCCGTGTGCTTCCAGGTGGCATTCTCAGCAAAGGCATTGTTCGTGGCTATGTAGGCGCAATAGGTCTGAATGAGCACGACTGGACTGATCGCTTTCTAAGGGCTTCAAGCGAATCTGGCGCGATCGTAGATGTGGACCGGGAATGGGCCACATTCGCGGAGAATGTTGGCAGGTCCCGCATCCGCCAGCATGAGTTGGCAGCTTTGCGCATGCGCTGGATTGGCGCGATTGTTCTGCTTCTTCTCGTCGCTGTCACAGCCTTTTTCACCGTGCGCTACTTTGGTGTGCGTGCCGGCTGGTGGTCCTCGCTTGTTCCCGTGCATACCTTCACTGCCAAAGCACACAGTGTTCTGGACCACGTTGCTTCCTGGTTCCAGTAGGTTAGCTCTGAAAGCCCGCTTCTTCTCCATTCAAAAGCGATAATCCCAGCACATGCTGAATCCTGCAGATCTGAAGATGTGCAGCACGGCCGTTCACCTCCTGCAAAATGCCCTTCGCCCGCCCCCTGACTCCATTCACCTTTCAGCCTTTGCTTGCAGCCCGTTCCCCATTTACCATTGTTAGACGGGCTCAGGGACTTATCCCTCATGTCCGGGCTTGATTCCCCGATGCAGGAGCGGCCATTGCGGCCACCTCCGCGCCGGCTCATCCAGAGAGAACCAGAGCGGTTCTCGGGGTCCAGCGAACCCAGCCGTTTGTGGCATGCGCCCCTTACTTCTGCACCAGAAAGGCGACAGTCCATTCGGCTGCGGGTCCAGCCCCGTTTCCCGCTTGCGCCATCGCGGCAGGCCAACAACTGAAATCCCTTGATTGGGGAGGAATGTAACGTTGAGCGACCGTTTTTTGTTTACCTCGGAATCCGTGACCGAAGGTCATCCGGACAAAATTGCCGACCAGGTTTCTGATGCCATCCTGGACGCCTGCCTCGAGAAGGACCCTTACAGCCGCGTGGCTGCGGAGACACTCACCGCCACCGGCCTTGTCGTCATCGCCGGCGAAATCACAACCAAGGCTTACGTCGATTTTCAGAGTCTGGTACGCGGCGTCATCGCCTCCATCGGCTATGACAACGCCCTCTACGGCTTTGACTCAAACACCTGCGCTGTCATCTCCACCATCAACAAGCAGTCGGGTGATATTGCACAGGGCGTGGACACAGGCGGCGCTGGCGATCAGGGCATGATGTTCGGCTATGCCACCAACGAAACACCCGAGCTGATGCCCGCGGCCATCTCGCTGGCCCACAAGCTGACCCGACAGCTCACCCTCGTGCGCAAGAACGGCAAACTTCCTTATCTGCGTCCTGACGGCAAGAGCCAGGTCACCGTCGAGTACGACGAGAGTGGTAAGCCCTCCCGCATTGACGCGGTCGTCATTTCTACCCAGCACGCTGAGACCGTCACCAACGAGGAGCTGCATGCTGACATCCTCAAGCACGTTATCCAGGCTGTGCTGCCCGCGGAGTGGCTCGACGAGCACACCAAGTACCACATCAATCCCACGGGCCGCTTCGTCATCGGCGGGCCTATGGGCGACTCAGGACTCACCGGCCGCAAAATCATTGTGGATACCTACGGCGGCGCAGGCCGTCACGGCGGCGGCGCGTTCAGCGGCAAGGACCCGACAAAGGTCGACCGCTCGGCTGCCTACATGGCGCGCCACATCGCAAAGAATATCGTGGCTGCAGGACTGGCAGATAAAGCCGAAGTCCAGCTCGCCTACGCTATTGGCATCGCAGAGCCTGTGAGCGTACGAGTGGACACCTTCGGCACTGGCAAAATTAGCGAATCCAAGCTTACTGAGCTGGTGCGCAAGAACTTTTCGCTCACGCCCAAGGGCATTATTGAGAGCCTCAATCTGCGACGGCCGATTTACCAGAAGACCGCCGCTTATGGTCACTTTGGCCGCACAGAGCCCGAGTTTACCTGGGAGGCCACGGACAAGGCTGCTGCACTTGCGGAACAAGCTGGCGTCCTTTCTGCCGCAAAGTAAGCCCGCTCTGAACTCAATACCGATGGGACTCCGGCTGCCGGAGTCCCATCCTTTTTTTGCTCTCATGCGTCGATGCAATAGAATGCTTCGGGAACACTAACCGGAATGCTTGTCAGGAGCTCTGGATGCGTATCTCCGCACGGATTGTCTGTTCATTGGCCACCGCGGCCTTCGCTCTCACTTTTTCAGCTGTTGCTTCAGCGCAGGCTTCCGCCTGGACCTACCAAGGCAAATACGGCCCCGTGAACTGGGGACGTCTCGATCCCTCCTATCGTGCCTGCGCAGACGGCCATGAGCAGTCTCCCATCAACATTCGCCGTGCCCACCGTAACAAGTCCCTCAAGCCCATCGAGTTTCACTACATCGCAGGCGGGGTCACGATCGAGAACAATGGCCACACCGTTCAGGTTCGCGTACATCCCGGCAGCTACATTCTTGTGAATGGCATTCGGTACAACTTGATTCACTACGACTTCCATCGTCCCAGTGAAGAGGCCATCAACGGCAGGCTTGCCGATATGGACGTCCAGTTCCTGCACAAGAGCGCCGACGGCAAATTCATCATTGTCGCTGTGCAACTCAACGAAGACATCGATCAACCCAATCCCACGCTCGCCACGATGTGGGAAAGCCTGCCAACAACGGTCGGCGCAAGCAGCGAAATCACTTCCATGGTCAACCCCGCAGGTCTGCTGCCATCGGACCCCGGCTACTGGACTTACATG
>JAJXXG010000519.1 GCA_021781255.1 Acidobacteriota bacterium | reverse complement strand
CGTCTGGGCCGTACTCTCCATGTGCATGGGATGACTTTGGGCGAAGGCCGGAGCGGCCCCTGATCCAATCATCCATATGAGCCAACATGCTCCAAATACGAGTGGGATCGCTGACAATCTTCGATAACTGCAGCTATCCATGACGTGTCTCTTCCCGGCCGAAGCGCGTCTTCTGCTTCTTTCCTTTATGGTCAGCTCCAGCTACGTCGCCTCTCAATGAAACAGTCGTACTATTTCAAGAGCCGATTGTCGTGTTCAATTCTTCCACACGGGATGAACTGCGCAGTTCTCACAAGGATTTTCAACTGTATGGGCCGGAGGAGCCCCGACGATGACTGAATCCTAAGAACGACGAGGAGCCAAGACACGATGCGTTCTCGCGTTCCAGCCCTGGCGCGACGTACCTGCTTGAAGGAATACGGCCAAAGGGTCCGTGTCTGCTGCGTGGTCAACGCACGAACGAATCCGTTGCGGGAGCAGGGTCAGTGGATGGCGGATCGCTGGCGGGAAAAGAATCGGCGAGCGTCTTGTCGAGCATCTTTTCGCGAACCTGAGATGCATCTTCCTCATTGATCGCGCGATCTTCTGGATCGCGTAGATCTGAGCCGGAAAAGCCGGTAAGTGTTTTCATCCGTCTACCTCCTCAAATACTCGCGATAGGAGTCAGGCACCGTTCTCCACCCGCAGGGCAACGATGGAAATGGCTCCCAGGTGCTCTTTGTACTTACGGAAAATTCTCCGGATCGCCAGAATCCGCTGGCGAAGCACTGGGTCCTTGGCAACATTGCACATAATCTTCAAGCATCGAAGGATGCCTTCATCCTGCAGCATGCGCCGAGGCTCAAGCAGTTCGAGATCAGCTTCTCCGCACCAAATCACCTTGAGCCCCTGCTGCTCAAAGAGCTGTTTCCACTCGCTCGAACAGAGCGGCTGTACACCGACATGAATCTCCTTTGACATCTCCGCCTCAATCTCGCGGCGCACGGACTCCGAGATGCCGTCTGGCCGGAAGCATAGCTCGTGAATCCCGTACCGCCCTCCGGGAGCAAGGAGTCGCCGTGCTTCAGAAAAGATGCGCTTCTTCTGTTGAGGAACCTGCATGCTCAACATAGCCTCTCCGTAAACCACGCTTGCACATGCATCGGGGAGTCCTGAGTGTTCTGCTTGTGCCGCAACGATCTCCGCCACTCCCCTAGGCAGAACCGATTCTAGGCGGGCGGCTGCTGCCGGCTCGCGCTCCACTCCCCAGTATTGCAAGGGTTTCCTGCGCAGAACCATGCGCGCCGTGACACCCATTCCAGGCGCAAACTCGACGACCCTATCCTCCGAGGAGATAGATAAGGCGTCGATCATCTGCCGCGTGAGAGCCAATCCGCCGGGCCGCAGAACGCGTTTGCCCGCCCGCGCCAACAACCAGTGTCCCTGCATCTTTTCGAGACTCTGGCCGGCGCCAGGCAACCGGGGACTCTCGCACTGATCGCCGCATGCATCAACGACTCTCGTCATCATCTGCTCCTTCCCAGGCTGAAGTAGCTCCGAAGGCTTACCCGAAGATTTGATGGTCGCCGATGATCTCATCGCAGACACTCGCAACTTTGTCCAATGGCGCGATTGAATCGCTGCACGTAGTTCTGGTCTTCAGAGAAGATTCCTCGCAAAGCGACTGTGGTCATGCTCGATTCTGGGCAGCGAACTCCGCGGGCGGCTACACAGTCATGCTTCCCAACCGCGGTTACGGCGCACCCCAGCGGCTTGACTACCGACATAAAGGCATCCGCAATGTCTGCAACGAGATCCTCCTGCACCACTGGGCGCGCGGCCAGTTCCTGGATCAGGCGGGGAATCTTGGAAACGCCAACTATCCTGCCGCCGGGCACGTAGCCGAGATGAATCCTACCGCCGTAGATGAGAAGATGATGCGGGCAAAGAGAGAAAAACTCGACATCGGAGACGACAATCAACTCGCGATTGCGGGAAGGGAAGGTCTTCAGAATTTCGGTGGGCTTAGCTCGATATCCCCGGGTGAATTCGCGATAGAAGCGCGCGACGCGCTTCGGTGTATCCAGAAAGTGTTCGGACCGGACGTCTAACCCAAGTTCGTTCAGCAGCATGGCTATAATCGCCTGCAGTCGGTCTCGTCCCTCCACGAATTTGCAGTCCTGCAAGGAATTGACTGCGTCATCGAGATGCGGAACTGTAAGAACCGCCATGTCGGCGAGATGTTCTGTGCTATGACCGTTTCCATCGACTTTTCCGTTTCCCCGCATTCCGCCTCCTGATTCAGCCGGCACCGAAGCCGCATAATCCACTGATAGATTCAGCTTCACGCCCAATGGCGAGACAGGCAATGAGCCGAACGTACTGCTGCTATTCACATTTGTCATCAGCGATGGGAAAGCCGAGACTCCTGGCAATTGATGAACTCAATTGCCGCCCTGGAAATGATCGACTTGAAGCCGGACGTACTTTCGGTTTGTTCGTTATCGTGTGGTCGCCGGAATGGTAGCTTCCAAGTCCTCGCGCCGTTTCCAATTCGCACGCAGATAATCGCGATTCATAGTGGCAATCACTTCCAGCGAGATTTCCTTTGGGCAAGCCCCGGTGCATTCGCCGATATTGGTGCAGTTGCCGAATTGTTCTGCATTCATCTGCGCGACCATGCGGAGAGCGCGTCTGTCGCGCTCCGGCTTTCCTTGGGGAAGCGTGCCGAGGTGTGCGATTTTTGCGCCTGTAAAGAGGGCAGATGAACCATTCGGACATGCGGCTACACAAGCTCCACAACCGATGCAGGCAGCAGCGTCCATGGCTTGCTCGGCTGCCATCTTCTCGACTTGGATAGCGTTGGCATCGGGGGCCTCGCCTGTCGAGACGGAGATATATCCACCGGCTTCAATGATGCGATCGAATGAACGGCGATCAACGATGAGGTCCTTGATGAGGGGAAACGCACGTGCGCGCCAGGGTTCGATGACCAGTTCCTGGCCGGGCCTAAAATGGCGCATGGTCAACTGACAAACCGTCGTGGCACGTTCAGGTCCGTGTGCGACGCCATTGATCATGAAGCCGCAGGAGCCGCAGATGCCTTCGCGGCAGTCGTGGTCGAAGGCCACAGGCTCTTCGTTCCGCTGGATCAGTGTCTCATTGAGTACGTCGAGACACTCCAACACGGACATGTCGGGGTCTACATCCTCCACCGGGTAGCTGACGAAC